>NZ_JBFUIU010001007.1:0-2846 GCF_056401695.1 Variovorax sp. P4_D9 | reverse complement strand
ACACCACGGTGGTCATCACCGCGGTGTTCGCCGCCTACTTCGTCGGCGGCATTGCCAAGGGCGCGCCCTGGGGCGCCTTCGCCTGGACCGTGGCGCTCAGCATCTCCTACGGGATCGTGATGCTGACGATGCCCGCGATCGGCGCCTGGGCCGACCTGCACGCGGCCAAGAAGCGGGTGCTGCTGATCGTGACGGCGGCCTGCGTGGCGGGGACCGCGGCGCTGGCCCTGACCCCGCGCCTCGGCGGCCCCTTTGCGGTGGCACTCGCGATGGCGCTGGTCACCCTCTCGAACACCTTCTATTCCTACGGCGAGTCGCTCACCGGCGCCTTCCTGCCCGAACTCGCCACCGCCGATGGCATGGGCAAGGTCAGCGGCTGGGGCTGGGCCTTCGGCTACCTCGGGGGCATGCTGACGCTGGGCCTGTGCCTGGCCTATGTGCTGTGGTCCCAGGCCCGGGGCCTGCCGGCTGCGCACTTCGTGCCGGTCACGATGCTGATCACGGCCGCGCTCTATGGCGCGGCGGCCTGCGTCACTTTCGTCTTGCTGCCCGAGCGCGCCTTGCCGCAGCCGCGCGGCGCCCGGCAGAGCGCGTGGCAGCAGTTGCGCGATACTTTCCGCGAGGCCCGCGCCTACCGCGACTTCATGTGGCTTCTGGCCTGCACCGTCTGCTACCAGGGCGGTGTGGCGGTGGCGATCACCCTGGCCGCGATCTATGCCGAGCAGGTGATCGGCTTCGTGCCGAGCGAGACGATGGTGCTGATCTTCGTGCTCAACATCGCGGCGGCGCTGGGCGCCTTCGGCTTCGGCTACCTGCAGGACCAGATCGGCCACCGGCGCTCGCTGGCCGGCACGCTGGTGGCGTGGATCGCGGTCTGCCTGATCGCGGCGTCGGTCAGCACCAAGGGCGGCTTCTGGTGGGCCGCCGCCATCGCCGGGCTGGCCATGGGCTCGAGCCAGTCGGCCGGGCGCGCCATGACCGGCATCCTGGCGCCGCCGCGCCAACTGGCCGAGTTCTTCGGCCTCTGGACTTTCGCCACCCGGCTGGCCAGCATCGTCGGCCCGCTGAGCTACGGCGCGATCACCTGGGCCACCGGAGGCAACCAGCGGATCGCGATCCTCTCGACCGCGCTGCTGTTCGTGGGTGGCTTGCTACTGCTGCTGCCGATCGACATGCGGCGCGGGCGGGACGCGGCGCTGCGGGCCTGAATCGACGCGACGGGCTGCGTCGGCTTCAAGTCGGCGCGGCGGTGCCCTTGATCATGCGGTAACGGGTGCCGTCGAAGCGCAGCACGCGCGACTTGAAGGTCTGCCGCTGCGCGTGCGTCGCGCATTCGTCGCCCTCCGGGCTCGACCGGATTTCGGAGCGGGCCTGGTGCAGGATCAGGTCGGCATAGCCGCCGGCGGCGCCTCGGGCCACCGAGAGGCTGCCGCGCACGGTCTCGAAGCTGCCGGTGCAGTTGGTGTCCCATTCGCCCTGCTCGAGCGTGAGCTCGAGCCCATCGAGCACTTTCGCGAGCTTCGGACCCTGGGGCACGTAAAGCGTCAGGCTTTCATTGGAGTAGGGGTTGGCACGCGAGGAGCCCTGGCGCAGGATGCGCAGGCCGAAGGCGCGGGCGTCCAGTGCCAGCGCATAGCGGGCGCCGTCGACCCGGATCTCGGCGATCCGCACCGCGTCCTCGGTCAGCACGTCTTCCTCGAACAGCCGGCTGACGACCTTGGCCCGCTCGGTATTGCCGTTGTCGGCCTGCTGCACCACCAGCACGTCGAGATCGAACTGGGTGATGCCCGGTTCGGTCGAGGGGCGCGGCAGCGGCAACACGACGATGAAGCGGCCCGAGACGCCACGCCACGGCTCGCACACGGCGCGCTCGTGGTCCAGGCTGCGCTTCGGGTGCAGCTTCGCATGCATGCGCTCTGCCAGCCCGGTGTCGCAGGCGGCGTGGGCGGCGATGCCGAAGCCGGCCAGCAGCCAGCTGAGGCAGAGGGCGCGGCAGAGGCGGCGCATCAGGCGGTGGCCCTGAGCCAGCGAGCGGCCGCGGCATCGAGGGCTTCGGGGGCGCCGCTGCTCAGCAGGCGCAGATCGCCATCACCGTCGACGCGTAGCGCGCTGGCCTGATCGAGCAGCCGCCGCGTCTGCTGCGCCACGGGGACGCCGGTGTCGATGAAGCGCACCGCGTCGCCGGTCTGGCGCCGCAGTTCGCCGGCGATGAAGGGATAGTGCGTGCAGCCCAGCACCAGCGTATCGATGTGCCCGCCAGCAATGCCGAAGCGCCCGGCGGCCGCCAGGTAGCGCTCGCAAAGGGCCGCGATCCGGGCCTCGTCGGAGCGCTCGATGGCGCCAGCCAGGCCGTCGCAGGCCACGATGCTGAAAGTGGCCTGGCCGGCCAGCGATGCCAGCAGCGTCTGGAACTTGCGGCTCTCGACCGTCACGCGGGTCGCCAGCACCGCGATGTGGCCGGTGCGGCTCAGCGCCACCGCGGGTTTCAGCGCCGGCTCGACACCGACCACCGGCAGCGCCGGGTGGTCGACGCGCAGCCGGTGGATCGCGGCCGCGGTCGCGGTGTTGCAGGCCACCACCAGGGCCTTGATCCGATGGGCGTCGATCAGCTCCCGGGCGACCGCGGCACTGCGTTCGGCGACGAAGGCGTCGCCCCGCTCGCCGTACGGCGTGTGGGCGGTGTCGGCGAAGTAGACGAAGCGCTCGTGCGGGAGCGCCTCGCGCAGCGCGTTGAGGACGCTCAGGCCCCCGACACCGCTGTCGAACACGCCGATCGGATCGTTGGCGCGCGAATGACCGTCGTCGTGTGCCAGGCTCAAGCTTCTTCCATCATGATGGTCTTGAAC
>NZ_JBFUIU010001006.1:0-2846 GCF_056401695.1 Variovorax sp. P4_D9 | reverse complement strand
TTGCCGAGTGGATCGGGATCGTGGTTGCGGCCATGTCGATTGCCCTTTTGGGCGCCGTGATCTGGACAGTACAGCTGGACTACGAGGTTGTCGCCGTGACGCCGGGCGGAACCCTGGTTCCATTGAACCAGCTCGACGAGAAAAACGAGCAAGCGCGGAGAGCACTTCTCGCAGCGAACACGCCGGCCGCCCAGGTTCGTCCTGAAGCTGCCGTGGCCGCAGGCGCCGCGGCACCAAACCCGACCCCCGCCGCGAAGGCGGCAGCACCCAACACAACGACCCGCAGAAGGGCGAACGAATGAGCGCAGCAACATTGAAGAAGGCTGTGGCCACGAAGGCGGCGGCCGCTACCGGAGCGCCTGCCCGCGCAGGCGGAAGCGCAGCGGCCCAGGTCAGCAAGCTGACGCGCCTGGTGGTATGGCTGGGAATCTCGGTGATTGCGCTCGCGATCGCCTTGATCATCGCGATGGTCTTCGTCACGCGCACCCACCGCGAGGTGATTGCCGCGACACCCGACGGACGCCTGATTCCGGTCGTCCCGCTGGACAAGCCCTATGTGAGCGATGCGCGCGTGCTGGGCTATGTGGACGAATGTGCCCGTGCGGTGTTTAGCCACGACTTCCTGCACTGGCGCACCACGCTCCAGGGCTCGAAGACCTGCTTCACCGAGAAGGGTGGCGATGCCGTCGAAGAGGCGCTTGCACCCTGGGTGAAGGACATCGTTGACCGTGAGCTGACGATGTCTGTGAGCCTGGCGGACACGCCCGTGATCGCCAAGCGAGGCGAATTCAACGGCGCATTCGCATGGCGCGTCCAGGCGCCGATCTCTCTCTTTCGTCGCGGGACGAAGGTGAGCGATATGCCGCGGCCTTTCCTGCTGCAGGTGGTTGTGCGTCGTGTGGGTCTGGATCAGAACCCACGCGGCATCGCGATCGACAGCCTGCAGCTGGTCCCGGATTCGTCCAGGAGCTAGCCCCGCGGGCAGCAATCCCCATCAACCCTCTATCCAATCAAAAGCAATAAGGCGAGAAGCAACATGAGCGCGAACGAATCCCAGCACAACGTCGATCACGAGTCGATCGGCATGTCCGTTGCAAGCGGCCAGATGGATGCCCTGGAGGCGAACCATCCCGAATGGTATGCAACCTACAACGAGGTGCTTTCCGATTCGCTCGCCACCCGTGCGGAACTGGCCGAGCTCTGGGCAACCGCGCCCACGCCGTTCGCCAACGCACTCATCTACGGCAAGTTCGCGATGCGTCTGGAGATCGCTGCGCACACGGGCATCCCGTTCGTCTAATTCTCGCCACGCCAGTTTGATGCTGCGAGCAGTCAAAGTAATAGTTTGCAGCAATGTACTAATATGAACGAAAAATATGATTCCGTAGCGCGGGCGAAGACGCGAACGGCCTTCCGCCTTCGAGTCCGGCCTGCAGCCGCCGCCGCTCTGATGGCGCTGGTCGGCTGCGCGGCGGTGAGTGCGGTGCACGCCCAGGGAGTTTCTCGCGTCTCGAATCCGGCGGCTGCGGCCGGCCCGGTGATGAATCAGCAGCAGCAAGGTGCGCCCGCTGGCGTTCAGCCTCAGAACGGCCCGTCTCCTTTTGGGGGCGCTCCTGCGGGTGCTCTGCCTTCTCCGGCCACTCAGCCCGCGCAGGCCAGTGCCGCCGCCATGCCGACGCCCTATGTGGCGACGACGCAGGCGGTGCTGGACAAGATCGCGCCTCTGACGCCGAAAGAGATCGTGAACCTGCGCAAGCAGATCGATGAGCGTAAGGATGCGTTCACCGAGAACATCACTGGTCGCCCGCCGGCACGCCCCACGAGCACCCAGACGACCGTCGATCTTTCGCCAGGCGGCACGCCGCCGGTGCTGCGCCTCGCGCCGCGCCAGGGCGCGACGATCATGTTCGTGGATGCTGCCGGCCGTCCGTGGCCGGTCGAAGCGGCCGACAACTTCAATGATGCCGGCTATGCGGTGTCCCAGATGGCCGAACACGCCTTCTCGGTCGGCATGAAGCAGCCCCAGATCGGCAACATCGCTTTCAAGCTGAAGGACATCGCGCGTCCGGTGACCGTGACCGTGATGCCGGCGCAGGACTCCACGGATTACAACCTGGACCTGGTCGTTCCCAGGTTCGTGGGCGGCGTCCCGCCCACGGCCATGGCGAGCGCCGCACCGGCGCCGACGCACATGGCTGATGAGCTGATGGCTTACCTGTATCGCACGCCGCCGCGCGAGGCCCGTCGGCTTACCGTTGCCGGCAGCGGCACCGACGAGATCATGGCGTGGCAGATCACCCCCACGAGCATGGCCGTTCGCACGTCCGCCCAGATCCTCTCGCCTGCATGGATGCGCCGCCAGGGATCGTCGGATGGTGTCTTCGTCTACCAGCTCCCGATTACCCCGGTGGTCGTGGTCTCTCAAGGCGGCGAGCTGCGCAATGTGGCGCTCGGCGGCATCAGCGTCGAGCCGGCCGGCTCGAACGCGACCTCAGTTTCGGGGGCCATGTTGTCGAACGCGCGGCTTCAAGGGTCCATCAATTGACAGCGACAGCGCACATGAGCAACGAACAGCAGCAACACGACCACGGCGAACTCGAGTTCGAAGGCGCGGAAAGCCACGAGATCGTGGCGATCCGACCGAGGCGCGCAAGGGCCCGCGCCTGGACCCGGGCGCCAAGCGTGTCATCAAGTTGGTGGCGGGCGCATTCGGCGTTGCTCTCGTGGCCGTCGTCGGCCTCGTCTTCATGGCGAGCGGCAAGAAGGACATGAGCGCCAACGTCGCTCTGCCGGCGCGCACGACCGGCACGCAGACGGATGTCGTGCAAACCGACTATGAGAAGGGC
>NZ_JBFUIU010001005.1:0-2849 GCF_056401695.1 Variovorax sp. P4_D9 | reverse complement strand
GCCTGTGCCCGCGCAACGACGAGAGCGCCGGCAAGCACCGCTCCACCCGATTGCGCCGCGGCGGCAAGTGGCTCAAGACCACGCTGGTGCAGGCCGCCTGGGCGGCCGTGAAGGTCAAGGACGGCTACCTGCAGGCGCAGTTCCACCGGCTGCGCGCTCGCCGCGGTGCCAAGAAGGCCATCATCGGCGTGGCCGCCTCCATGCTCACTGCCGCCTGGCACATGCTGCGCGACGGCACCGAATGGCACGACCTCGGCGCCGCCCACTTCGACCGCGCCGACGCGCACAAAACTGCCAACCGCCTGATCCGACGGCTCCAACAGATCGGCTACGCGGTGCAGGTCACACCTGTTTGAAGAGGGACGTTTCATCTCAGTCGGGCTTCACGTTCGCCGTCTTGATGACCTGGGCCCACTTGGCCGTCTCGGCGGCGATGAAGGCATCGAACTCCTCGGGCGTGCTGCCGGCCGGGAAGGTGCCCATGGCCTCAAGCTTGGCCTTGGTCTCGTTGCTCTTGATGATGCGCGCCACCTCCTCCGACATGCGCTTGACGATCTCGCGCGGCGTGCCCGCGGGCGCCAGCATGCCGGCCCAGGTGCTGCCGGTGAATCCAGGGAAGCCCTGCTCGATGAAGGTCGGGACCTCGGGCAGCACCGGCAGCCTCCGATCACTGGCGACCCCGATCAGGCGCACCTTGCCGGCCTTGCCCTGGTTGATGAGGCCCGTGGGTGCATCGAAGAAGAGTTGGATCTGCCCGCCCATCAGGTCGGTCAGCGCCGGAACCGCGCCGCGGTACGGGATGTGGATCATGTAGGTCTTGGTGAGCGACTTCCAGAGCTCGCTCGTGAGGTGCGCCGCCGAGCCGTTGCCCGACGAGCCGAAGCTCACCTTGCCCGGGTTCGCGCGCGCATAGTCGATCAGTTCCTTCGCGGTCTTGAAGGGGGCGTCGTTGTTGACCGCCGCGAGCAGCGGCGACACGCCCATCAGCGATACGCCAACCAGATCCTTGCGCGGATCGTAGGGCAGCTTGGGGTAGAGCGTGGTGTTGGCGGCATAGGCCGCGATCACGACGCCGAAGATGCTGCCGTCGGGCGCGGCCTTGGCGACCGCGTCGACGCCGATCAGGCTGTTGGCGCCGGGCTTGTTGTCGATGATGACGGCTTGGCCGAGCCGGCTCTGCAGGCCAGGCTGGATCAGCCGCGCCATCTGGTCGGTGAAGCCGCCGGGCGTGTAGGGCACGACGATGCGGATCGGCTTGCTTGGCCAGGCGGACTGCGCCAACGACGGTGCCGCGACAGAGACAGCGGCCGCAGCGGCCGAGAGGTTGAAGACGCGACGGGACAGGTGGGCATAGGGCATGAAGGCTCTCCGGAATGGACGGCCCATTCTGGAAGGCCGCGCTCCGGCCGAAGCTCAGGGTTTGCCCGCCAGCCATCGGGTAGCCAGTGACACAAGACGAGGCATGGCGTCTTCCTTATCTTGCCGGCACAAATACATGGAGACAAGCAATGCTTGAACATGAGTTCGCCTCGCCGCGCGCTCGAGCGCAACCTCATCGCACGGGTCTGCGTGGGCGACGTGCTCGCCCGTAGCGCCGACCTCCATCCGGACCGGGTGGCCATCGTCGACGGTCCACGCCGGCTCCGCTACGCAGACTTCGATCGCCAGGTCGACCAACTCGGCCACGCCCTGCTCGGCCTCGGGCTCGAGCACCAGGACGTGGTGGCGGTGATGGCGCGCAACTGCACCGAACTGCTGCTGACCTACTTCGCCTGCACCCGCGCCGGCCTGGTCTGCGCGCCGGTCAACTTCGGGCTGCGCCCCGCCGGGATCGCCTGGTGCCTGCGCGATGCCGAGGCCCGCGCGCTGATCGTCGAGCCAGCACGAGGACTTGTTCCAGCGCCGAGCCGCGCGCTAGCATGCGGCCATGGCACACGAGCACGATCACGACCATTCCGAAGACCACAGCGAACTCGGCGAGATGGACCTGCGGGTCCGTGCCCTCGAGACCGTGCTGACGCAGAAGGGCTACATCGACCCGGCCGCGCTCGATGTCCTGATCGACACCTACCAGACGAAGATCGGGCCGCGCAATGGCGCCCGTGTCGTGGCCCGGGCCTGGGTCGATCCGGCCTTCCGCGACTGGCTGCTGAAGGACGCCACCGCGGCGATCGCCTCGCTCGGCTACAGCGGGCGCCAGGGCGAGCACATGGTCGCGGTCGCCAACGCTGACACCCAGCACCACATGGTCGTCTGCACCTTGTGCAGCTGCTATCCCTGGCCGGTGCTGGGCCTGCCGCCGACCTGGTACAAGAGTGCGCCCTACCGCTCGCGGGCCGTGAAGGATCCGCGCGGCGTGCTGGCCGAGTTCGACGTGAAGTTGCCCGCATCGACAGCGATCCGGGTCTGGGACTCCACCGCCGAGGTGCGCTACCTCGTGATCCCGCAGCGCCCGGCTGGCACCGAAGGGTGGAGCGAGGAAGCCCTGGCCGATCTCGTGACGCGGGATTCGATGATCGGCACCGGGCTGGCCCGCAGGCCGGAGGCCGCGCCATGAGCTACCTCTCTCATGCCGATCTCGGCGGCYGCGATCGGCCCGGAGCGATCGTCCCCGAGCCCGAGGGCGAGCCCTTCCACGCCCGCTGGGAGGCGCGCGTGCTGGCCCTGACCCTGGCGATGGGCGGCACCGGCTCGTGGAACATCGATGCCAGCCGCAGCGCACGCGAGACCCTGCCCGACTATGCCCAGCTGAGTTACTACCAGATCTGGCTGGCGGCGCTCGAGAAGATGATGGCCGAGCGCCTGCAACTGCTGCCCGATGAGTTGGCCGCCGGCCGGATGCTCCACGC
>NZ_JBFUIU010001004.1:0-2851 GCF_056401695.1 Variovorax sp. P4_D9 | reverse complement strand
GTCTTTGCTCCGATCGGACGCTGCCGACTAAGCTGCTGGCAGTGTGTTGCATTCAATGAAATCAAGTGGCCTCAACAACGGCAACTCCCGGAAGAAAGATCCAAATGAATGACCTCACGCAACCCYTCGTCAAGCTCTCCTCAGCCAATGCGGAAATCCTGACGCGTTTCGCACAGTCACCGGAGGTCGCCGAACTGGTGAACGCCAACGCGCAGAAGTATCTGGATCTCGCGCAGAAAGCCTTCGGCGGAGCAGTGGCGTCCAGCGCACATGCGGATCTCGTTCGCAGTCTCGCTGAGAACTATGCGACCTTCGCGCGCGAAAACGCCGAGAACCTCATGGGCGTCCTTGCCGGGGGACAGGCCGCTGTGGAGCAACAGGTGAATGCAGCAAGCGAGCGCCTGACCAGGGCTACTGAAGCCAAGACGCGGTAGTCCAGGCCGAAGTCATAGAGCACAGCAAAAAAACGGAGCAAATCATGCACCGGATAGACGTTCATAAACTGGCCGACGAGGCCAAGTTCAATCGCTTTCACGCACTCGTCCTGTCCTGGTGTGTGCTCATCATCATCATCGATGGTTACGACCTGGCGGTGGCCGGCATCGCGTTGCCCAGCATCATGAAGGACATGAACGTCGACGCCTCGACGGCCGGCTTCATGGCGAGTTCGGCGCTTTTCGGGATGATGTTCGGTGCGATATTCCTCGGCACCCTGTCCGACAGGATCGGACGCCGCTGGACGATCTCCATCTGCGTCTTGCTGTTTAGCATCTTCACCGCGGCGGCCGGCTTCGCGAGCGATCCGTACACGTTCAGCGTGTTGCGATTCTTTGCCGGCCTCGGCATCGGCGGCGTGATGCCAAACATCGTAGCGCAGATGACCGAGTACTCGCCCAAGACAATCCGAAGCCGGATGGTAACCATCATGTTCTCCGGCTATGCGGTTGGCGGCATCCTGGCCGCGCTGATCGGCAAGCAGTTCATTGAAACCTATGGCTGGCAGTCGGTGTTCATCGCCGCCGGCGCGCCGGTGCTGCTGATCCCGTTCATCATGAAGATGATGCCCGAGTCGTTGCCGTTCCTGATCAAGCACCATGACGACACCCATCTGCGGCAAGTCGTCAGCCGCCTCGCGCCGGGATTGCGGATGGAGGCGCACGAAGAGTTCCTGCTCCCGGTGGAGGACAAGGCCAGGGGAGCGCCGGTCAGCCAGCTGTTCCAGGATGGCCGCGGCCTCAGCACGATCATGTTCTGGATCGCTTTCTTCATGGGGCTGTTCATGATCTACGCGCTCAGTTCTTGGTTGACCAAGCTGATGGCGATGGCGGGCTACAGCCTGGGGTCCGCCCTGACGTTCTCCCTGGCTTTGAACGTCGGTGCCATGGTCGGTGCCATCTCCGGGGGATGGCTCGCCGACAAGTTCAACATCAAGTACGTGCTGGTGATCATGTATGCGCTGGGGGCGGTTTTCCTGTACATGATGACCATCAAGACCTCCCAGGAAGTGCTCTACCTGATCGTCGGACTAGTGGGCACATGCACAACCGGCGCACAGATCGTTGCCTACGCGTATTGCGGACAGTTCTATCCGATGGCGATTCGCTCGACTGGTATCGGGATGGCAGCGGGAATTGGGCGCACCGGCGCGATCCTGGCACCTTTGCTGATCGGACTGCTCGTCTCGTTGAAGTTGCCCTTGGAGCAGAACTTCATCGCGATCGCGACTGCGGGCGCGCTGGGAGCCATCGCGCTGGCTTTCATCAATCATCGCGTGTCGGCATCGACCCATCACCACGACGCGACGCGCGAGCCGATCCCGGGGGCACTGCGGGAGGCTCCGGTTTAGGGCAATTGCAATCCGCTTTGGCGATCCTCTGAGCGCTCTCGTCCTTGGGTACGTCTGAGTCGACACGCGTGGGTTATGCCGGGAGTTGGCCGGCCTAGGAAGCCGAGCCCTCCCAGCAAGTTTCGGGACTTCAAAAGGTCTCGAATTGCGATCTCTGACATCACTTGGTCCTGATGCCCGACGCATATGTGACTTAGCACTCTAAACGCTCACATGGTGGCCGCCGATTCCTCGGCGACTGCGCAGGGCCGATGCCCACCTTGCCTCCACCGTCACGCGCGACCAGTTGTTCGTCGAAGCCAATAATTTCGCCTCGGCAGTTCGGTTTGCGGTGTGGTGCGCGCGAGCGTAGGTTCAACTCATGCTGGCGACGCCGCCGAAGTTACTGAGCTCGGCCAGTTTGCCAGAGCGGGCGCGGTGAATGCGCTGCTTGGCAACATCCTGCCGGCATCCGCCCGCGCGGAGGGTTGCGCCGGCGCCGTTGGAATCGATTCGCGCACCGCCACCGATCATCTTGTGCAAAACGCGAGGATTGGGGACAGTCCCCGGCATCGAGGATGCCTCCCATGACGGGCGGACGCCGAAGCAACCTAACAGCCTCTAACAGCCTCTAACAGCGCCAAATGACTGTCACTTGAATGGGGCGATCGATGAGTATGGTCTGCGCATCAGCGGACGGTTCAGTCTGATCCGCGGCGATGCGGCGCCTGCGGGCACGGCTTGTGCGGTAGCGGACAAGGCTTTCGGTTAATGCATACCTGAATCCGTGAGCCCAGACGCACGCTTGGTCGCGTTGGTTTGTTTTGTTGCGCCGTGCCCGTCCAATTTGACCGCCTGAGACATGACATCACCCAATTCGATGGCATTGGATCGTCGGCATCGCGAGTTGGTGGGCGACTTGTTCGGGTTGGCGTGCAATTGCCCCGCGCCGCAACCTCGCGGGAACGCGATTTTCTGGATCCGTGAGTTTCGTGAGGCCGGTGATCGGCCAGTTGCGCTCAGCCG
>NZ_JBFUIU010001003.1:0-2870 GCF_056401695.1 Variovorax sp. P4_D9 | reverse complement strand
ATGCACCTTCGCCCGCTCGAGGACCCGCCGGAGCCTCTCTTCCGCGATGGCAATCCTGGCGAACAGTCGCAGATCCACGTCCGACGGCCCCGGCCCGAGGCCTTCGAGTTGGCTGCGATACGCGGCGACGATTCGCAGGTGGATCGCTTTTCGCAGGTTCACAGCCGCGGTCCAGGCCCTGCGTGCGCTCATCTCGGCAATCACCGGCGAGCTTCGGGATGCGCTTCCCCTGCTTCGCGCACTCGGCGCCGCTCGGCCAGGGTCCATGCTGGGGGGTATGGCGGTACGCGAGGTATTCAACATTTCTTCCTCGAGGGTTTGTGTGGGAAGGTTTCACATTTAATACCGTTGTCTTATAGTGATGGTGCCGAATTTGTAAGACAGACGCTCATGCATATGTCCCATTGGTAACGATCGGTTAATGGCTCTCGGGGAACGCGGAGAATCGAGTTGCAAAAGATCTTGCGAAACGCATCGAGTCGAGATTGCGGCACTCCGATGAAGTCGTCCACGACGTGCCAGCTGATCAACGCGATCAGCTATGGGTCCCGGGCCGTGTCTTTTGGCTCGCCCAAGCCGTAGCGTGGCGAACCAGGCTCTATGGTCCTCAAACGCAKTGGATTGAAGAACGCGAAGCATGAAGCGGCGCAGCCGTCGCTGCCAGATGCCATAGCTCAGCCCACACAAGGCCAGGCGGACTGGGTGCTGACTGCCTGCGCACGCGTCTTTCGGCCCATGATTCGCCTCGCCGTCGCTTACGGCATCAAGCACGGCCATCTGGAAATTCTGTTGCGCGACCTCTTGCTCGACGAAGCGCGCCGCGCCTGGGTCGAGAAGGGCACCGAGCCGAACATCAGTCAGTTGTCGGTCACCACGGGATTGAACCGCAAGGCGGTCACGGCCAAGGTGCGGGAGCCTGAAGAAAGTCTGCCGCGCTCCGAGATGTCGGCCGAAGCGAAGACCCTCACGCTGTGGCTGCAGGCGTACGCGGACGACTCCGCACTGCGCTCGCTGCCGATCGCGGCCGAAGGAGACGGGCCCTCGTTCGAAGCGCTGGCCCGGCACGCGAGCCGTGGCGACGTGCACCACCGAGCCATCCTGGACGAACTGGTGCGCCTTGGCATGGTGACTGAATCCGGCGGCCGCGCCGAACTCGCCACGGGCGGCTTCGTTCCCGCGAACGACCTGAAGCAGATGCTCGCCTTCCTGGGCGACAACACACGCGACCACCTGCTGGCCGGCGTGTCGAACACGCTGGGCACGAAGGCGCCCCTTCTCGAGCGATCGGTGTTCGCCGGTGGCATCTCGCTGGACGACTGCGAGCGCRTTCATCAGTTCGTGCGGGAACGCTGGACGGGACTGCACCATGCGCTGACCCATGAAATGACGCGCGCCTACAACGCCGCCGACGARGGCGCGACAGGCCGCATCCGTGTCGGCATCTACACTTACTATGAAGACACCGCAGCTGAGGCTGCGGCACCAGAGCCAGAGCCACGATCAAGAGCACCAGGGAAAGCAGGATGACCAGCCACCTACTCCGCGCCGGGATCGTAGCGCTGTCCACTGCCTTACTGCTCTCYTGCGGGGGTGGGGGCGGCGGGGGCGGTGGTGCCCTWTTTGGCAGCGCCRGCAGCAGCCCATCGCTTGCAAATGCCAATGGCAGCCTGATGGGCGCGACCAACGGCTCCTCCGGCGATGCTGGCGCCGCTGGCGTCTCTAGCCCCGCAGGCGGCGGTCTGGGCGGCATTGCGGCGGATGCCGCGAGCGGCTCGACCACCACGGCTTCGAGTGTCGACGATGGATCGGGCGTTGGATCCGGGGGAACGGGCGTGAGCACCGCTGACGCCACCAGCGTCGGCGCAGTCGATGGGGCGGGCAGCATCTTCGTCAGCGGTCTGCGCTACGACACGGCCCAGGCTGTGGGCAATATCCAGGACGCCCCGGCCGGGCTGCAATTGGGCATGACCGTGAAGGTCACCGGCCCGGTCAACCCCGATTTCACGAGCGGCATCGCCCGGCGCGTGGACTCAGCCGCGGACCTTCGCGGCCCGCTGCTGGCGGTCGACGTGCAGCAGGGCAGTTTCATCATTCTCGGAACCACGGTCACCACGGACGAGGCTACCGTGTGGGCCGACGCCTCGGGCCTCGCGGCGATCCCAGCCGGCAAGACACTGCAGGTCTGGGGTCTGCCCGGGCCGAGCGGAGTGCTGCGCGCCACGCGTGTCGAGCAGCACGACCCCGCCGCGTTCATTCTCACGGGGACCGTGCAGGGCCTCGACGCGGCAGCCCACGCCTTCACGCTCGGAGGGTTGGTCGTCGATTACGGGGCTGCCGTGCAATCGGGCAGTCTCGACGGCCAGCCGCTGGCAGACGGGACCGTCGTTCGCGTGCGGGCGGACACCTTGTTCCAAGGCCGCCTGGCCGCGACATCGGTTCAGTGGTGGTACCCGGTGCCGAGGACGGAGGGCACGACTGCGCAGATCGCGGGCCTGGTGACGAACTTTGCAGGCCCGGCTTCCCTGAGCGTGCTGGGCCTGCAGGTCGACGCCTCGGCCGCACAAATCACTGGCGGTCCCCCAGGGTCAATCGGCAATGGCGTCAAGGTCGAGGTCGGCGGACGCATCGCCAACGGCATCCTGAAGGCGACGAAGCTGAAGATACGGCATGTGCCAGGCACTGGCGGGCCGGCTTCGTTCGACCTGATCGGAACCATTGGCTCCTTCCGTTCAGCCGCCGATTTCCGGGTCAAGGGACAGCCTGTAAACGCCGCGAGCCCGGGCGTGGACTTCAGCAACGGCACTGCGGCCAATCTCGGCAACGGCGTCAAGGTGCATGTCCATGGCACACGAGTCCTGAACGGCGTGCTT
>NZ_JBFUIU010001002.1:0-2870 GCF_056401695.1 Variovorax sp. P4_D9 | reverse complement strand
CTATCGGCGCGAGAAGATGCTTTCGCGTTGGCAGCCAAGAAGAATGCGGGAAAACCGGCTGACTCAAAAAGATCGTACTTTGCCGACTACGATCCAACGAGGGGCGGATGGTTTGTCAACAATATTGACATCGGCGAGCAGTCAGCGTTGACCCTCAGCGGTGAGCCTTTCGACTACCGCACGGATCAGGTTCTACGTCGTGACACCCCAGCTCGACACGCTCCGTCTTCTGTGACCTTCACTCCGGTGCGCCCAGCGCCGTCATGTGCGCCACGATGGCCTCGAGCTGCGCGAGGTCGAATAGACCGTTCAGGATCACCGCCCCGGTGTTTAGCACGTCCAGCTCCTTGATCGAGCCCTCTACCTTGGGTAGAGGGAACTCCTCGGCCACGCGGATCTCGTGGTTCCTGCGGGCGATGCGCTTCGGGTCTGGGGGGTTGCGGGGCATGGCTGGAGGAGCGCCCGTCGGTGCTCGCGTCAGGGCGGCCAGCGCGCCTGGCTCGGAGTCCGCTTGAAGACAACGGAGCTAGGGTTTGCCGCCCCGGTTATATGGACTCCCGTTCAACAAGCGACTTCTTGAAGCAGCTCTGATTCGGCATGTCCATCGGCACCAGCCCTATGAATCGCGTGTACGCTGAATCCAACGTCGCGAGCTTGTCCCTCCATTCGGAAGGATCGACTGCCTCACCGCGTCGCACGCGCATGACCAGCTTGTTCCAAGCTTCCGCAAAGGCTTCAAATTCGCTCGAAGCCAGGAAAATTCGCTGCCAATCGTCAGTCATAGGCGAACGTCGGTCGGTGAGATGAGAAGAGCTCTGGAGGCCTTCGCTTCCCCGAGCTCAATGACGGGGCATTCTCCTCCGATGGAAAAATGATGGTTGCAACGGGATGTGACTTCGGATCGGCCAGGCAAGCGAAGCATTACGGATGCTCTCCACAAGTTGGCGACCTGCGTGCGCATGAAAAAGCCCGCCGAAGCGGGCAAGACCTCTTGCAAGGTCAGAGAGGAAAGAATCATCGTGAAACTTGATCCAGAACAAAGCAAGAAGCACTCGACGCGCCCATGCTGTAAACGAGGACAAGTCGCGCACCAGATCAGATGAGAGAGGATCACGATGGTCAACGACGGCTACGCAGATCTTGACTATTGAGAATGGGTTGTACGCGTGGAGATCACAAGTGCCGGAGAAGCGTTTTCAGCGCATGCGGATCTCTTCTGGGAGGGACAGCATAAATGCCGGATGGCGTTGTCCTCTTCACGAGTTGATGAGACCGCCGCAAGGCTTGCCTTGTGCGCGAAAGCTCGGGACTTCATCGACGACTGGATTTCCCGCACCCACACCGGCGACACACGATTCTTGGAGCTATAGGGATCTGTCGCAGTGAATACGACGGCCTCCGGCGCTGGTAGAGGAAGCTTCGGCACCCACCCGGACTCGGGCGGCTCCTCGATGCCGGAGGTCGCCCTCCATAGCAAGCCGCGCTACCTCGTTGAGGCGTCCGGGCGGCTGAGCGCAATAACGGACCCCGATCAACACAACCGCCACCATGAGCGCCGGCCCATCGGCATTGATGCCAGTGGTTCTCCTGGCTCGGAGTCCGCTTGAAGACAACGGAGCAGGGTTTGCCGAACCGGTGGGGTAAAGGTGAGGGAGTGCAGCGCGGTTATGTCAGGCCTCGCGGTGATCCCTCGTCACAGCCCTTCTCCCGAGAGCAGCCACCCGAACCGCGCATGAAGGCACGCGATCCGGTTTTGAATAGGTGCGCGCCCGCCTTGAAAAAGCTCGGCCGCGCGCTCTCATGGTTGTTGCTCTGCTCATGAGTAATCCCCTTGATCTGTCTTTAAGGACGGATGCCGGTCACGACAGCGAAGGCTGCCGGATAGTCACATCACGTCGGCGCGCACATGGCAAGCGAAGCCGATTTCACCGGTGCCCGCGTACAGCTCGCTCAGCACCTGCACCGACACGTTCTCGCGAAGCATGAAGTACAAATTGCCGAAGTCGCCGACGTACATCTCGGTGCAGTCGCTCGACGTGCCGACCGTGAGCGCGTTCGGGATCTGGCTGGTGCCAATGAGTTGGATCGGCTCGAGCATGCCGGGCACGCGTAGCGGCTGGTTCGTCTTGTCGGCAAGTTGGCCCAGCCCGACCAGGGAGCGCGGCGACATGATCGCGGCGGTGGGCATCGGCGCATCGGCCTGCAGCAGCGCTTGGACAGCCGAGAACACGTTGGTGTAGCGCAGACTCGCCAACGATGCACCGTTGGCGCCGTTGGTCACTGCCTGGACGCCGCTGACGTTCAGCAGGCCGCGCGGCTCGGGCGACGTGCCAGAACCCCGCAGGCCGGCCCGGTCGAGTTCCTTGGCGAATGAYTGCGCGATGGCCAGGTACAGCGCTTCCGTGATGTTCTGACCGTCGCCGAGCAGTTCGCGCGAGATCTTGAACTGGAAGGCCAGGCTCTTGGGCGCAGCGACGACCGAGCGGAACACCGGATCAGAGGTTGCCAGCGCGCCAGCCTCCGCGCGCCAAGAGGCGGTCGGAATGGTCGACACCGCCGCGGTGGTGAACGACTTGCCGCCGCTGTTGAGCGGCACGATCGACGCGCCTGCACGCAGCAGCGACGAAACCGGGACCAGCGCCGACAAGATGCCGGGCATCAACACAGACGGCACAGCGAATCCGCCCGCGGTGACGGTGCCGACGCGTCGATCGCGCGGAGCAGCTCGCCCGCCTGCTTGGGCTCTAGAACCAATACTGTTCAGATAGATAATTCTGTGCGACAATCCGGTCCCGTCTCCACTACGGACGGAATCGATGGCACGAACAAGGAAGGCGCTACCGGCTCGAGTTGACACGGCGCACCTGATC
>NZ_JBFUIU010001001.1:0-2875 GCF_056401695.1 Variovorax sp. P4_D9 | reverse complement strand
CGGCAGGCGATCCTGCTCGGCCAGGGCGGCGCGGACCRCCTCGAGCACGTCGGCATCGAGGCCGCGCATCAGCTTGCCGATGAACTGCATCTGCCGCCGCTTGCCCTCGAAGTTGCTGATGCGCTTGGCGTCGGCAATCGCGTCCTTGAGCTTGTCGCCCAGGTCGAGGGTGTCGAACAGGCCGGCCCGCAGGGCGAGCAGGGCTTCGCCCAGCGCCTGCAGTTCGGCGCTCTCGCGTTTGAGGTCGGTCTTGCTGGCGGCGTCGGTGCCCTTGAGCTCGCGTTTGAGCTCGAGATCGAGTTCGCTGCCTTCGGCCACGAACTCGCCACGGACGAAGTAGCCTTTTTTGGGTTTGCGGGACATAGATGCAATCGTTGGCCGCACCATCGGGAACAGGGGGCGCAAGTATCATAGCCAACACATGACCACATCTTCCTCGCGCGCGGACTCCGGCTTCGCCTACAGCCGTCCTTTCTTCGAAAACCTAGTCGATTCCGCCTTGGCGCACGCCAAGAAGCTCGGAGCGACCGATGCCGGCGCGGAGGCGTCCGAGGGCTGCGGCCTGAGCGTCTCGGTGCGCAAGGGCGAGCTCGAGAATGTCGAGCGCAACCGCGACAAGTCACTCGGCGTCACGGTCTATGTCGGCCATCGCCGCGGCAACGCCAGCACCTCCGACTTCTCCGAGGCCGCCATCGCGCAAACCGTCCAGGCGGCCTACGACATTGCCCGCTTCACGGCCGAAGACCCGGTGAGCGGACTGCCCGACGAGGCCGACATCGCCAAGGAGCAGCCCGACCTCGACCTGTTCCATCCCTGGGCCGTCACCAGCGAGCAGGCGGCCCAGCTGGCGCTCCAATGCGAGGCCGCGGCCCTCTCGACCGACAAGCGCATCACCAACAGCGAAGGCGCCGGTGTCTCGGCCCAGCAAAGCCATTTCTTCAGCGCCCACACGCGCGGCTTCCGTGGCGGCTATGCGAGCTCGCGCCACTCGATCTCGGTGGCGCCGATCGCCGGCAAGGGCGACGACATGCAGCGCGACGCCTGGTACAGCTCGATGCGCTCGGCCGACGAGCTCGCGAGCCCCGAGGCGGTGGGCCGCTACGCCGCCGAGCGCGCGTTGAGCCGCCTGAAGTCGCGCAAGATCAAGACCACCGAATGCCCGGTGCTGTTCGAGTCGCCGCTGGCGGCCGGCCTTCTGGGCGGCCTGGTGCAGGCCACCAGCGGCGGGGCGCTCTACCGCAAGAGCACTTTCCTGCTCGATTCGCTGGGCAAGAAGGTGCTGCCCAAGCACATCGACGTGGTCGAGGATCCGCACGTGCCGCGCGGCAAGGGCAGCTCGCCCTTCGACGACGAAGGCGTGGTGACGCGCAAGCGCAAGGTGGTCGAAGCCGGACGGCTCGAGGGCTATTTCCTCAGCACCTATTCGGCCCGCAAGCTGGGCATGAAGACCACCGGCAATGCCGGCGGCTCGCACAACCTGACGCTGACTTCGCGCCTGACCAAGAAGGACGACGATCTCGACGCCATGCTGGCCAAGCTCGGCACCGGCCTGCTGGTGATCGAGCTGATGGGGCAGGGGGTCAACTACGTCACCGGCGATTATTCGCGCGGCGCCAGCGGCTTCTGGGTCGAGAAGGGCCGGATCGCATTCCCGGTGCAGGAAATCACGATCGCCGGCAACCTCAAGGACATGCTGCTGGGCATCGAGGCGGTGGGGGCCGATGCCTACAACTTCGGCGCCAAGACCACCGGCTCCGTGCTGGTCAACCGCATGAAGGTCGCTGGGGCCTGACAAGGGCCGGCGCAGCTAGGCCCGTTGGTGAAACACCGCGGAACCGGCTTCGCCGGGCCGCTGGTGTTGCCCCCGCCAGGGGGTCGGCGCCCGGACACGAAGTGCCGGGCAACCTGGGGGCGACATTTCTGTGCGTCATGCAGCGTTATGGAGCACGAGGCACCGCTGTGAAGCGTGTTTGGCACCATTTTTGCTTTCGAATGACGCTCCGGCCCCTGATTCAGGGCTGAGCGCACCACATCGACGCAAATTTCAATAAGCCAAACCTCATGGATGCACTGACTCGGGGCACGAACGCGCTATTTCTTCTTCTGGGCGCCATCATKGTGTTGTCGATGCATGCGGGCTTCGCCTTTCTCGAATTGGGCACGGTACGCAAGAAGAACCAGGTCAACGCGCTGGTCAAGATCCTGGTCGATTTCTCGGTCTCGACCATCGTCTACTTCCTGGTGGGCTTCGGCGTCGCCTATGGCACGCACTTCTTCGTCGGCGCCGATCAGCTGGCGCTCGGCAGCGGCTTCGAGCTGGTGCGCTTCTTTTTCCTGCTCACCTTCGCCGCCGCGATCCCGGCGATCATCTCGGGCGGCATCGCGGAGCGCGCCAAGTTCTGGCCGCAACTGATCGCCACGGCGGTCATCGTGGGCTTCGTCTACCCGCTGTACGAGGGCATCGCCTGGAACCGGGCCTTCGGCATCCAGGACTGGCTRGCCCGCGTGACGGGCAATGAATTCCATGACTTCGCGGGCTCCGTCGTGGTCCACGCGATGGGCGGCTGGCTCGCGCTGCCGGCGGTGCTGCTGCTGGGTGCGCGCCGCAACCGCTACCGCGGCGATGGCTCGCTGAGCGCCCATCCGCCATCGAACATTCCGTTCCTGGCCCTCGGGGCCTGGGTCTTGTGCGTCGGCTGGTTCGGCTTCAACGTGATGAGCGCGCAGACGATCGACAAGATCTCCGGCCTGGTGGCGGTGAATTCGCTGATGGCGATGGTGGGCGGCACGCTGGTGGCGCTGGCGCTCGGCAAGAACGATCCGGGCTTCGTCTACAACGGCCCGCTGGCCGGCCTGGTGGCGGTCTGTGCGGGCT
>NZ_JBFUIU010001000.1:0-2878 GCF_056401695.1 Variovorax sp. P4_D9 | reverse complement strand
GACCATGCCGCGCCAGCCCACGAGGCCGACCAGAGGTTGATTTGCGTTCGCCATAACAAAAGTGCCCTTGTGAAAAAAGAAACTGTTTTCTCTTTGCGCCCGGCTCGTCAGAGCCGGGGGAGGGCGTGACGAATCGGGCTGCGGTTAGCCGGTAATCGTCTTTTTGGTGATGGCAGCCACCACGGCATCGCCCATCTCGCGGGTGCCGACCTTGGTCGTGCCCGCGGACCAGATGTCTGCCGTGCGCAGCCCCTGCGCCAGCACGGATTGAACCGCCGACTCGATCCGGTCGGCAGCCTCGGGCTGGTTGAGTGAGAAGCGAAGCATCATGGCAGCGGACAGGATTGTAGCCAAAGGATTGGCAACCCCTTTGCCGGCAATGTCGGGTGCACTGCCGTGGCTGGGCTCGTAGAGGCCCTGGTTGCTGGCGTTCAGCGAGGCCGAGGGCAGCATGCCGATCGAGCCGGTGAGCATCGCCGCCTCGTCCGACAGGATGTCGCCGAACATGTTGCCGGTGACCACGACGTCGAACTTCTTCGGTGCCTTGACCAGTTGCATGGCGGCGTTGTCGACGTACATGTGGTCGAGTTCGACGTCCGGATATTCCTTCCCGACCTCGGTCACGATGTCCTTCCAGAACTGAAAGGTCTCGAGCACGTTGGCCTTGTCGACGCTGGTCACGCGCTTGCTGCGCTTGCGCGCCGCCTGGAACGCGACGTGGGCGATGCGCTCGACCTCCGGGCGCGAGTAGCGCATGGTGTCGAAGGCTTCCTCGGCGCCAGGGAAGTGGCCGTCGACAGCGGTGCGGCGGCCGCGCGGCTGGCCGAAGTAGATGTCGCCGGTCAGCTCGCGGATGATCAGGATGTCCAGGCCCGAGATCAGCTCGGGCTTGAGGCTCGACGCGCCGACCAGCTGCTCGTAGCAGATCGCCGGGCGGAAGTTGGCGAACAGGCCGAGGTTCTTGCGCAGGCCGAGGATGGCCTGCTCGGGGCGCAGCGAGCGCTCGAGCTTGTCGTACTTCCAGTCGCCGACGGCGCCGAACAGTACGGCGTCGGCTTCCTTGGCCAGCTTGAGGGTGGCGTCGGGCAGTGGATGGCCGTGGGCTTCGTAGGCGCCGCCGCCGACCAATGCCGACTCCATCTCGAACTTGAGATCGAGCGTTTCGAGCACGCGGATGGCTTCGGCGACGATTTCGGTGCCGATGCCGTCACCGGGGAGGACTGCGATTTTCATAAGCTTGAGCTTGGAAGAATAGGAAATGAAGGGTCAGGCGATCAGCTGGTGATTGAGCCACGGCTTCTGTGCCAGGCGTTCGGCCTCGAAGGCCGCGATCTTGTCCTTGTGGCGCAGGGTCAGGCCGATGTCGTCGAGGCCGTTGATCAGGCAGTACTTGCGGAAGGCCTGGACCTCGAACGGGAGTTCGCTGCCGTCCGGCTTGACGATGACCTGGCGCTCGAGGTCGACGGTCAGGCTATAGCCCGGGAAGGCGAAGGTCTCGTCGAACAGCTGCGCCACCTGGGCTTCGCTCAGCACGATCGGCAGCAGGCCATTCTTGAAGCTGTTGTTGAAGAAGATGTCGGCGTAGCTCGGCGCGATGATGGCGCGGAAGCCGTACTGGTCGAGCGCCCAGGGCGCGTGCTCGCGCGACGAGCCGCAGCCGAAGTTCTTGCGCGCCAGCAGCACCGAGGCGCCGGCGTAGCGCGGCTGGTTCAGCACGAAGTCGGGGTTGGGCTTGCGCGACTTCGGGTCCTGGCCCGGCTCGCCCGGGTCCAGGTAGCGCCAGGCGTCGA
This sequence comes from Variovorax sp. P4_D9, assembly GCF_056401695.1. Taxonomy (NCBI): domain Bacteria; kingdom Pseudomonadati; phylum Pseudomonadota; class Betaproteobacteria; order Burkholderiales; family Comamonadaceae; genus Variovorax; species Variovorax sp. P4_D9. The sequence goes on along the minus strand of NZ_JBFUIU010001000.1, from coordinate 1,088 downwards.
ACAGGTTCTGCCCGAAGCCGGTCTTGTGGATCGACTTCAGGAACTGCTTCGGGATGATCGCGTCGGTGTCGACGTTCTCGCGGTCCATCGGCGCCACGAGGCCCTTGTGTACGGTGAACTTTTGCATGGTGATTTTTCTCTGGTCAATTGAGTCATCTGATCAGTTGAGGACAGAGCAAAATTGCTTCGCAATTCTTGGTCTGTCCCGCAAAGTCTCACGAGAACTGGCGGACATCGACGAAGTGGCCGTGCACGGCGGCCGCAGCAGCCATCGCAGGACTCACCAGATGAGTGCGTCCGCCCGCGCCCTGGCGGCCTTCGAAGTTGCGGTTGCTGGTCGAGGCGCAGCGCTCGCCCGGCTCGAGCCGGTCGGCGTTCATCGCCAGGCACATCGAGCAGCCCGGTTCGCGCCACTCGAAGCCGGCGGCCTTGAAGATCTGGTCCAGGCCTTCGCGCTCGGCCTGTTCCTTCACCAGGCCCGAGCCCGGCACCACCATCGCGAGCTTGACGTTCTTGGCGACCTTTCGGCCCAGTTTCTTGACCATGGCCGCGGCCTCGCGCATGTCCTCGATGCGGCTGTTGGTGCAGGAGCCGATGAAGACCTTGTCGATCAGGATGTCGTTCATGGCCTTGTTCGGCTCCAGGCCCATGTAGGCCAGGGCGCGCTCGATCGCGTCGCGCTTGTTGGCGTCCTTTTCCTTGTCCGGATCGGGCACGCGGCCATCGACCGGCACCACCATCTCGGGCGAGGTGCCCCAGGTGACCTGCGGCTTGATCTGCGCCGCGTCGAACTCGACCACCAGGTCGAAGTGCGCGCCCGGGTCGGACTGCAAGGTCTTCCAGTAGGCGACCGCCTGGTCCCATTCGACGCCGGTCGGCGCCAGCGGGCGGCCCTTGATGTAGGCGATGGTCTTGTCGTCGACCGCCACCAGCCCGGCGCGCGCGCCGGCTTCGATCGCCATGTTGCAGACTGTCATGCGGCCTTCCATGCTCAAGTCGCGGATTGCCGAGCCGGCGAATTCGATCGTGTAGCCGGTGCCGCCGGCGGTGCCGATCCTGCCGATCACGGCCAGCACGATGTCCTTGGC
>NZ_JBFUIU010000999.1:0-2879 GCF_056401695.1 Variovorax sp. P4_D9 | reverse complement strand
CCAGCAGGCCGCGCACATGCTTGGGCAGATCGAGCGTCTCTTGCGCGGCAAACCAATGAGGCCTTGGCGCTACCGCGATTTCGGCTCCCTGGTGTCACTCGGCAGGCACACGACCGTGGGCAATCTGATGGGGCGGCTCGTCGGCGGCAACCTATGGATCGAAGGACTCTTCGCGCGCGCGATGTATATGTCGCTCTACAAGATGCACGAACTGGCCTTGCATGGTGCGTGGAAGACGGCGCTCGGTACTGCGGCGCGCTTCATTTTCCGGCGGACAGTGGCGCGCGTGAAGCTGCACTGATGCGACGGATGGACAATTCCCGAGGTACTGTCCTACCGACGTTGGTGCTGATGGGCGCCGGTGACCCGATCGTGCCGCCAGTGAACGGGCGCCTCATGGCGTCGCGGCTGCCGCGCGCAACGCTGGAGAGCGTCGAGTGCGGTCACCTTTTCGTGCTCACGCGACCGGGCGAGACCGCGCGTCGCGTCGAGCGTTTCCTGGCCGGGCATGCAATGCCGGCTTGATCTCAAATGGAGATGAATCATGAAGATCCTGGTTCCCGTCAAGCGGGTCGTCGACTACAACGTGAAGGTGCGCGTCAAGAGCGACGGCACCGGTGTGGACATTGCCAACGTCAAGATGAGCATGAACCCCTTCGACGAGATTGCCGTCGAAGAGGCGGTGCGCTTGAAGGAGAAGGGCATGGCCACTGAAATCATCGCCGTCTCGTGCGGCGATGCGAAGTGCCAGGAGACCCTGCGCACGGCCATGGCCATCGGCGCCGATCGCGGCATCCTGGTCGAGACCACCGAAGAACTTCAGCCGCTGGCTGTCGCCAAGCTGCTCAAGGCGCTGGTCGACAAGGAACAGCCCCAGCTCGTGATCCTCGGCAAGCAGGCCATCGACGACGACGCCAACCAGACCGGCCAGATGCTGGCTGCACTCGCTGATCTGCCGCAGGCCACCTTCGCTTCCAAGGTCGAGATCGACGGCGACAAGGTCAACGTCACGCGCGAAGTCGACGGCGGCATGGAGACCATCGCCCTGTCGCTGCCCGCGGTCATCACCACCGACCTGCGCCTGAACGAGCCACGCTACGTGACCCTGCCCAACATCATGAAGGCCAAGAAGAAGCAGCTCGACACCGTGAAGCCCGAAGACCTCGGCGTGGACGTCAAGCCGCGCCTGAAGACCCTGAAGGTCTCGGAGCCCCCGAAGCGTGGCGCCGGCATCAAGGTGCCCGATGTGGCCACCCTTGTCGAGAAGCTGAAGAACGAAGCCAAAGTCATCTGAGACTGGAAAGAAGGAATACGAACATGACCGTCCTCGTCATTGCCGAACACGATCACGCCACGCTCAAGCCGGCGACCCTGAACACCGTAACCGCAGGGATTGCCTGCGCCAGCGGCGATGTCCACGTGCTGGTGGCTGGCGCCAACGCCGCCGAAGCCGGCAAGGCGGCAGCCCAGGTGGCAGGCGTTGGCAAGGTGATCGTGGCCGACAGCCCATCTCTTGCTGAAAACCTGGCCGAGAACGTCGCCGCGCAGGTGCTCGCGATCGCCAAGAACTACAGCCACATCCTGTTCCCGGCCACGGCCAACGGCAAGAACGTCGCTCCGCGCGTGGCCGCCTTGCTCGATGTCGCCCAGATCAGCGACGTGACCAAGGTCGACAGCCCCGACACCTTCGAGCGGCCGATCTATGCGGGCAACGCGATTGCCATCGTGCAGAGTTCGGATGCAACCAAGGTGGTCACCGTTCGCACCACGGGCTTCGATCCGGCGGCATCGACCGGCGGCAGYGCAGCGGTGGAGTCCGTGGACGGCGTGGCCGACAGCGGCAAGTCGAGCTTCGTGGGCCGTGAAGTGACCAAGAGCGAGCGCCCCGAACTGACGGCGGCCAAGATCATCGTCTCGGGTGGCCGGGCGCTGGGCAGCGCGGAGAAGTTCCAGGAAGTGATGGCGCCTCTTGCCGACAAGCTCAACGCGGGCCTCGGCGCCAGCCGTGCCGCGGTCGATGCGGGCTACGCCCCGAATGACTGGCAAGTGGGCCAGACGGGCAAGATCGTCGCACCGCAGCTCTACATCGCCTGCGGCATCTCGGGCGCCATCCAGCATCTGGCGGGCATGAAGGACTCCAAGGTGATCGTGGCGATCAACAAGGACGAAGAAGCGCCGATCTTCTCGGTGGCCGACTACGGCCTCGTGGCGGACCTGTTCACGGCGGTGCCGGAACTGGTGCGGGCACTCGGCTGACAACGCGATGAACTCAAGGAGATTTCGATGAGCTATCAAGCCCCCGTCAAGGACATGCTGTTCTGCATGACCGAACTCGCCGGTCTCGCCCAGGTCGCCACCCTGCCCGGCTTCGAGGACGCCGGTGTCGACACCGCGCAGGCGGTGCTGGAGGAATGTGCCCGCTTCAATGAAGGCGTCATCGCGCCGCTCAATCACGAGGGCGACAGAACCCCGTCGACATGGAAGGACGGCGCGGTGACCACCTCGCCCGGCTTCCCGGAGGCCTACCGCCAATACGCCGAGGGCGGCTGGCAAGGGCTGCAGCACCCGTCCGTCTACGGCGGCCAGGATCTGCCCAAGACGATCGGGGCCGCGTGCATCGAGATCAACAACAGCGCCAATCTCAGTTTCGCGTTGTGCCCCTTGCTGACCGACGGCGCGATCGAGGCGCTGCTGATCGCCGGCTCCGACGCGCTGAAGCAGACCTATCTGCCCCCGATGGTCGAAGGCCGCTGGACCGGYACGATGAACCTGACCGAGCCGCAGGCCGGCAGCGATCTGGCGCTGGTGCGCAGCCGTGCCGAGCCGCAGCCCGATGGCAGCTACAAGGTGTTCGGCACCAAGATCTTCATCACCTACGG
>NZ_JBFUIU010000998.1:0-2894 GCF_056401695.1 Variovorax sp. P4_D9 | reverse complement strand
GCCAACACGGATCGCCAGTTCGATCTTGCCGGACATGATGTCCAGCGTCTGATCGCTCAGAATCGCATCGACCTTGCATGCCGGATACCGCTTGGTGAAGGCCGCGATGGCTGGCACGACCACGCCGACACCGTAGTCGAAGGGCGCTGTGAGCCGCAGCATGCCGGACGGCTCTGCCGATGTCTCGGCCAGATCCTCGAAGGCATGCTCGGCCTCGCGCAGGATGAAGGCGCAACGCTGGTAGAACGCCTGTCCCGCTTCGGTGGGCTGGACCTTGCGCGTGGTGCGCACCAGCAGCGAGGTCCGGAACTCGCGCTCCAGGCGGGCCACCTGCTGGCTGACGACCGCCTTGGTGATACCCAGGCGCTCGGCGGCTGCAGTGAAGGAGCCCGTCTCCACCACGGCCACGAAGTAGGTCAGGCGCCTGAGGTTGCCCATTCCTCCCAAGCCGCTCTCGTCCTTATTGTGTGCTTTCAGCATACATTGTGTTTAGCACGTGTGTATTTAAGAGTCAATGAGTCGTGCCTACCATTCACGCAAGCAACCCAAACGTCCTCCATGAACAAGACTCTCCACTACCTGTTCGACCCGCTGTGCGGCTGGTGCTATGGATCGACACCGGCTGTTTCGGACCTGTTCGAAACCCCGGGCGTTGTGGTCAATCTGCTGCCGACCGGCCTGTTCTCGGGCGAGGGCGCACGAGCGATGGACGATGCCTTCGCGAACTTTGCCTGGTCCAACGACCAGCGCATCGAACGCCTGACGGGGCAGCGCTTCACCGAGCGATATCGACATCGGGTTCTCGGCGATCGACAGCAGCTCTTCGACAGCGGTCCGGCCACGGTTGCGCTGACCGCTGTGTCGTTGACCGACCCGGCCAGCGAACTGGAAGCCCTCAAGGCGATCCAGCGAGCACGCTACGTGGATGGCAGCGACGTGACGTCGTTGGCAACGCTCGCCGGGCTTCTGGCGGGGCTCGGTCTCGAACAGGCAGCTGCGAGGGTTGTGCAACCCGATACAGCCCTGCTGGGTGCCAACGGAGCCCGTATCGATCAAGCGAAGGCGTTGATGCGGGAGTTCAGCGCTCGTGGCGTGCCCACCCTGGTCGCCGAAGTCGGCGCGAAGCGCTGGATGGTAGATCCCGGTGCTGCCTATTCCAATCCCGGCGCCCTGATCAGTCAGTTGTAGACGGCCTGAGCCGGAACTGAGCCGATGGTCGGACTCGCCCCCCGCAAACCCCTTGAAACCATGCCGACGGCACAGCCCATGACAACACGCAGAGAACTGATTAAGACCGTCACCGCCGCAGGTGCCGCGACGGCCATCCTAGGAGTGAAGAGCGCTATGGCTGCAAATACTGTATTGACCTGGAAACATTTCCCCGCCGGCGAGAACGGATTCTTCCGCGCCCCGGTGCTGATTTCCGGCGTACGCGATGCCGTGCTGATCGATGGGGGCTTTACCCTCTCGGACGGCAAGACACTGGCCGAGGCCATCAAGAGCAGCGGCAAGAATCTCACCACGATCTACATCAGCCAGAGCGATCCTGACTACTACTTCAGCCTGGGGCCCATCAAGGCGGCGTTTCCCGCAGTCAAGGTGATCGCCGCTCCGGCCACGATCGCGGCCATCAAGGGCAACGTCGAAAAGAAGCTCGCGACCTGGGGTCCGCAGCTGAAGGAAAACGGTCCGCAGACCCTGGCGGACATCGTGATGCCCGAAGCCTTCGACGGCCGAAGCCTCACCCTGGAAGGCCAGGCCATCGAGATCGTCGAAGCCGAGAGTCTTGCCAACCGCCGCTATGTCTGGGTGCCTTCGCTCAACGCCATTTTCGGCGGCGTGCTGCTGTTCTCGGGCGTTCACGTCTGGACCGCGGATACGCAAGGTGCCGAGGCTCGCGCCGCATGGATCAAGAACCTCGACGCCATGGAAGCGCGCAAGCCCGCCGTGGTGGTCCCCGGCCACATGACAGTCACCGCGGCGACGGACGCGTCCGCCATCCGCTACACGCGCGACTACCTCGTGGCATTCGAAGAAGAGCTTTCCAAGACCACCGACAGCGCCGCCCTTATCGCAGCCATGACCAAGCGCTATCCGAACGCCGGCATGGCCATCGCACTGCAGATCGGCGCCAAGGTCGCCAAGGGCGAGATGAAGTGGGGTTGAGGCGATGACGATCAATCTGGATGTCATTCGCGCGACCTACGAAGGCCCGTCAGAGGAGAACGGCAAGCATTTGCTCGCGGCTCTGGCGCCTGACGCCATCTGGACCGAGGCAGCCGGCTTCCCCTACGCCGGCACTTACACCGGGCCCGAAGAAATCCTCGCCCATGTGTTTCGGAGACTGGCGAACGAGTGGGTAAGTTACAAGGCTGCGGTGCACACCTACATCTCGGACGGCGATCGGGTCGCGGCCTTCGGCGTGTATTCCGGCACCTATGCGAAAACAGCAAAAGCCATGAGCGCCGTGTTTGCGCATCTCTATCGACTCTAGGATGGCAAGATCGTCAGCATGGAGCAGATGTTGACAGCGCTATGGTGCAGCAAGCGCTGACCTGACGATAGGGCGAGGACTGAGGCGGCTGTAAGCGCTCTTAGATCCCGCTAGTGGTGTTCGCAGATGTCGCTAGTGGCGCATGACTCTAACCTGAATCCGTGAGCCCAGACGCACGCTTGGTCGCGTTGGTTTGTTTTGTTGCGCCGTGCCCGTCCAATTTGACCGCCTGAGACATGACATCACCCAATTCGATGGCATTGGATCGTCGGCATCGCGAGTTGGTGGGCGACTTGTTCGGGTTGGCGTGCAATTGCCCCGCGCCGCAACCTCGCGGGAACGCGATTTTCTGGATCCGTGAGTTTCGTGAGGCCGGTGATCGGCCAGTTGCGCTCAGCCG
>NZ_JBFUIU010000997.1:0-2894 GCF_056401695.1 Variovorax sp. P4_D9 | reverse complement strand
GGATGGTTTCCTCACGCCGCAGCACGTTGGCCCAGCGCGGGGCCACCAGCACCAGGTCGCTGAAGCCCATGGTCTTCATGGCGCGGGCGTCGGCGCGGCCTCGATCGTGCTGCGGGCGTAGGTGTCGCCGGCGTGCGCTGAAGGATCGACCGCGCGGATGCGGTCGCTGGCGCGCAGCTTGTCGTCGATGCCCGCGAACTTGGAGTACTTGGCCAGGAGCGGCACCAGCTGGCCGTAGATGCGGGGCGCGCCGGCCAGGCACTCGCGCTGCTCGAGGAACTCGGGTTCGCCGGTGAAGTTGCCGATCAGGCCGCCGGCTTCGGTGACCAGCAGCGAACCGGCCGCCACGTCCCAGATATTGAGGCCGGTCTCGAAGAAGCCGTCGGTGAAGCCGGCCGCGACATAGGCCAGGTCGAGCGCCGCGGCGCCCGGGCGGCGCAGGCCGGCCATGCGCGGCATCAGGTCGGCCATGATCGCCAGGTACTGCTTGAAGTTGTCGCCGGTGCGGAACGGGAAGCCGGTCGAGACCAGGCATTCGTTCAGGCGGGTGCGCTTGCTGACACGCAGGCGCCGGTCGTTCATATAGGCGCCGCGGCCCTTGGTGGCGGTGAACAGGTCGTTGCGGCTCGGGTCGTAGATGACCGCCTGCTCGATCTTGCCGCGGACCGCCAGCGCGATCGACACGCAATAGACCGGGAAACCGTGGATGAAGTTGGTGGTGCCGTCGAGCGGATCGATGATCCAGACGAATTCGGAATCCCTGGCGCCGTGCTCGGAGCCCGATTCTTCGGCCAGGATGCCGTGCCCCGGGTAGGCGGTGAGCAGCGTCTCGATGATCACTCGCTCGCTCGCATGATCGACTTCGGTGACGAAGTCGTTCACCTGCTTTTGCGAAATGCGCACCGCTTCGACGTCGAGCGCAGCGCGATTGATGATGGCGCCGGCGGCGCGGGCGGCCTTGACGGCCACGTTGAGCATGGGGTGCAGGTTGGGGGACGACATGAATTGTGAGAAGAACGGAAAAGGGACGGTCGGTTGATGCGGCGGCCCCCTGGAAAGCGGCCCGGCGATGCGGGCGGCGAGAATCGGGGGATTTTACCGGCTCCGCGAAGCCGCTGTCCCGAACCCCTGGCCGAGCCCTCCATGCGTACCCGTTTCATCCTGATCCAGACCAGCCATGCCGGCAATGTCGGCGCCGCCGCCCGCGCCATGAAGACCATGGGCTTCAGCGACCTGGTGCTGGTGGCCCCGCGCTGGGCCAACGTGCTGCGGCGTGAGGAAACCATCCAGCGCGCCAGCGGCGCGCTCGACGTGCTGAACAACGCCCGCATCGTCGACACGCTGGACGAGGCGCTCGACAGCGTCACCCATCTGTGCGCGACCGCGATGATCCCGCGCGACTTCGGCCCGCCGACGCGGACGCCGCGCGAGCACCTCGAAGCGCTCGCCGGCGGCGACGAGCAGCACGTCGCCTTCCTGTTCGGCTCGGAGCGCTTCGGCATGCACAACGAGGATGTCTACCGCTGCAATGTCGCGCTCAGCATCCCCACCGACCCGACTTTCGGCTCGCTGAATCTGGGCGCCGCGATCCAGGTGATCGCCTACGAATGGCGGCTGGCCCTGGGCGGCTACGCGGTGCGCGACGCCACGCCGCCGCCGGCCGCAGCCGACGCCAAGGCGCTGGCCGGCATGCTCGACCACTGGGAGCGTTCGCTGGTCGACATCGGCTTCCTCGACCCGGAAGCGCCCAAGAAGCTGATGCCGCGGCTGCAGCAGCTCTTCAACCGGGCCCAGCCGACGCCCGAGGAGATCCACATCCTGCGCGGCATCGCCAAGGCGATGGCGGAAGCGGCGCGTGGGGGCCCGGGCGGCCCGAAAACCCCATCCACCGTGCGCGAAGAGCCGCGGCCTTAGACTGCCGACCCGATATTGATATAACGACAACAAGCATGTTTTCGCGGCTGCGTTCCGACATCCAGTGCATCCTCGACCGCGACCCGGCGGCCCGCACGCGCTGGGAGGTGCTGACCCTCTATCCCGGCCTGCACGCGGTGGCGCTGCACCGGCTTGCGCACTGGTGCTGGGGTCACGGCCTCAAGTGGTTCGGCCGCTTCATTTCCCAGGCTTCGCGCTGGCTCACCGGCATCGAGATCCACCCTGGGGCGGTCGTCGGCGACCGTGTCTTCTTCGATCATGCGATGGGCGTGGTGGTCGGGGAGACCGCCGAGATCGGTGACGGCTGCACCATCTACCAGGGCGTGACGCTGGGAGGCACCTCGCTCTACAAGGGGACCAAGCGGCACCCGACGCTCGGCAAGAACGTGGTGGTCAGTGCCGGCGCCAAGGTGCTGGGCGGCTTCGTGGTCGGCGACGGGGCCAAGATCGGCAGCAATGCGGTGGTGATCAAGCCGGTGCCGGCCGGCGCCACGGCCGTCGGCATCCCGGCCCGGATCATCCCGTCCAAGACCGGCGAGAGCGCCGACCTGGCCAGCCCGACCGCCGCCAAGTTCTCGGCCTACGGCATCACGCTGGAGGACGACCCGCTGAGCCAGGCCATGAAGGGCCTGATCGACAGCGCCGCGGGCCAGGAGCATCAGATCGCGCTGCTCTGGAAAGCGATCGAGACCCTGTCGGCGCAGCCCGGCAAGAAGGACTGCGTGCCGTGCGACGCGGCGAAGGACGAGTCGTTCGAGGCCGAACGGCTGACGCAGTTGATCGGGAAATAATGGGCCCCCACGCTCCCCCACTGCGTGTGGGTCGCTGCCCCCGAGGGGGCAGCAGGCCGCCTTGGTGCGGCCCGGCGCCGGCCTGGCTCCCCTGGATTCTTCCTACATCCCGACGTAGTTGGGGCCGCCGCCGCCCTCGGGCGTGACCCAGACGATGTTCTGCGTCGG
>NZ_JBFUIU010000996.1:0-2897 GCF_056401695.1 Variovorax sp. P4_D9 | reverse complement strand
TCTCCGGTCTGCTGCGACATTCCGTAGCCGGCCCCCACGACCTGGGCCACGTCGTGGATGGTTCCACCCAGGAACATGCCCGCCTGCGTCGCGTCGAGGCCGAACAACTGGACCACCATCGGGTAGACGATCATGGCCAGCGTGGACAGAGCCGAAACGCCGATGACCGTGAACAGGGTGGCCCGTTCCTTCCCCGGGTGCGCCGCCAAGGCCGCCGACAGGGCAAGTGCCGCCGAGGCCCCGCAAATGGCGGTCGCACCGCCGGTGAGAAGACCGAACAAGGTATTGAATCCCATAGCGCGCGCGACGAGCATCGCCACGAGAATGGTCAGGATGACCGACCCCACGACAAGCACCACCGGATGCCATCCCAGGGCCGCGATCTGGGAGAACGTAAGGCGCATGCCCAGCAGCGCGACGCCGATGCGCAGCACTTCACGCGATGTGAACTCGATGCCTGGCTTGCATTTGCCGTCCACGGCCAGGAAGTTCACGGCCATGCCCAGCAATAGCGCGAAAAGCATCACCGGTGCGTGGTAGTGATCGGCCAGGAAGGTGGCCGCCGCGGCCACCACGATGCTCATCAGGAGGCCCGGAACGAGCAGGTTGCTACGTGTGCGCACGGAAGCGGCCAGTGTTGTCATGGCAAGCGTCTTCGGGAAGGGTGGCACGGATGCCGAATCGGATGTGGATGCGTGTCGAACGGCGGGCGTCAGTTCGTTGCGAAGCCCGCAGCCGCGCGAGCCTCGTTCATGGCCTCCAGCAGGACGTCGACCGGCTGTGCACCGCTCAGTGAGAATTTCCGGTTGAACGCGAGGAGCGGTACGCTCGGTACGCGCGCCAGTTCGGGCGGGCGCCGTCCCACAGTCATCCAGGCCTTCCATGCCGAAGGCTCGAGCCCGTGACGACTGCCGATGGCCAACAGGGTGTCTTCATCGCCGAGGTCCGCGCCCTGCTGGAAATAGCCCGCCAGCAGCGCGTCCAGCAGGGCGTCCAGCATCTCGGGCGACAGTTGCTCCTTGCCGCAGGCCAGCATCTGGTGCGCGAGCAGCGTGTTGGGAAAGCGACGAATGCGATCGAAGTGGATCTCCGTGCCGGCGCGCCTGGCAGCCGCCCGGACCTGGGCCTGCCGGGCATGCACGGCCTCGACGCTCCCCAGGCGCTGCCGGTAGAACGCCTGAAAATCCACGCCCTCCTCGGGCAGGTCGGGGAACAATTGCACCGAGCGCCAATTCACTTGCACCGGAGGATTGCCAGGGATCCGGGTGTACGCCGCCACCGCCTGCTCAAGTTGTTTCTTGCCGATCAGGCACCAGGGACAGACCAGGTCGAGGTAGATGTCGATGTCGAGCTTGTGTGTCATATGGGATCTTCAGGGGGCGACGGCGAGCGCCACGCCGGAGACTTTGGCCACGTCGGCGTCGTAGCTGCGCGCGGACCAGATGAAAGCCGCGGCGGCCAGCACGCTGAAGCAGGGCACGATCGCCATCGCCAGCTGCAGGCCCCACTGGTCCGACAGCACGCCCACCAGGAAGGGACCGACAGCCAGACCGAACAGGTTCTGGAACAGCGACAGCACGGCCGACCCCGTGGAGCGCACGCCAGGGTGGATCACGTCGATGACCACCCCCGACACCACGCCCACGGTGCAGGTCATGAAGAAGCCGCCCAGCAGCACGAGCTTGAATTGCGCCTCTCCGGGCTCGGTACCTGCGAAGGCCGCCAGGAAGATCGCCAGGGTGACCAGGCACAGGACGGCCAGAGCCGGAAGCTTGTTGCGGGGACGGCGCAACGTCAGCCGGTCCACCACGTAGCCCCAGAACACGGAGCCCAATGCGCCGACGAGCACGACCATTGCGGCCTGCATGCCCGCAGCCTCTGGCGCGATGCCGTGGAAGCGGTTGAGGTAGCTCGGCAGCCACGACCACACGGCGGAGACCACGATGAGCTGCATGGCAGAACCTAGGCAGACCCACAGCATGGTGCGTGATCGCGCCAGGGCGCCGAAGATGTGCTTGAGCGTGCCGCCGAGCGACTGGGTGACCTTGTCCAGCCGGGGCGTGAGGGCCACGGTCTTGTAGTCCCGCACGAGCAGATACAGCAGTGCCATCACGAGGCCTGGCACGCCGACCACGCCAAACGCGGCCCTCCAACCCCACTTGGCCGCAATCACGCCCCCGAGCACGACGCCGAGCACGGAACCCAGCGATGCCGCCGCGAAGAAGGCGCCCAGCAGCGCCCCGCGCAGGCGCTTGGGAAACAGCGTCGAGATCAACGCCGCGCCGACCGAGCCGTAGCCGGTCTCGCCGGCGCCCACCACCGCACGCGCCGCAAACAGCTGTCCGAAATTGGTGGTGAACATGCAGGAGATGCTGGCCAGGCTCCAGACGGTCGCCATCACGAAGATGCTCTTCACGCGGCTCACCCGGTCCGCCAGAAGGGCCACCGGGATGCCGCCGACGGCCACCACGATCGAGATGATTGAAACCAGCGAGCCAAGCTGCTTGTCGCTCAGGTTCCACTCGCTCTTGATGTGCGGAAAGAGCGAGACGATGACCTGCCGGTCGATGTAATCGAACAGCATCAGGCCGAAGGTCATCGCGAAGGCGAACCAGGCTTGTCGCTTGCTGATGAGGTAGTCGTCCTTGCGCGCGGGCAAGGCGACTCCTTCCATTGTCATAGCCATGAGTTGTCTCTTTGATTGTTGTCTGAAATCTTGCTACGCCGCCTTGCGCAGGAAGCCCTGCTGGGCGCCGTTGCGGTTGGGCGCAAAGCCGTTGGCCAGCAGGCTTTCTTCCACCGTGTCGTAGAAGACGCCGATCTTGCTGATCTCGCGCGCCTGCTGGGCGGTGGCGATGGGCCGGCCGAACTCGCGCGAGATGCGCACCAGCTGCTCG
>NZ_JBFUIU010000995.1:0-2901 GCF_056401695.1 Variovorax sp. P4_D9 | reverse complement strand
CGCAAGACCCGTTCGAATGCCAAGTTAAGTGCATGTTGCACCTGCTGGCGCCTGTCGAACTTGCCGACAAAAAAACGCGCTTCGAATTTGAGCGAACCGATTCCCGGCCCGACGAAATACACCGTCGGCGGCGGCTCGGACATCACCTCGGCCTCGGCCCTCACCGTGTCGAGGAGCAGCCGCTGAACGAGCGCCACGTCACTGCCCATGGGAGCGCTGACCTTGAGGGATAGCCGTGTCGTCTGGTTGGACAGCGTCCAGTTGACAACACGCTCGGTGATGAAGGCCTTGTTCGGGATAAGAACCTCCCGGTGATCGAAATCGAGCACTGTTGTCGCGCGCGCGCGGATCTTGGACACCGTCCCTGTGACTTCACCGACGGTGACGACATCGCCGATCCGGATCGGCCGTTCCGCCAGTACGATCAGCCCGGAGACGAAGTTCGCGACGATCTCCTGCAAACCGAAGCCCAGTCCTACTCCGAGCGCTGCAACTAGCAAGTGCAAATCGCCCCAGCCGATCCCTAGAATGCGGCAGGAAATGAGGATAGCGGCTGCGACCATGCCATAGCGGGTCATGACCTTGATCGCGTAGTTGGCGTCGGCCTTGGTCTCGAGCCGCTGCAGCAGCGACATGTCAAGCAGCGGCCCCACATTGCGGACCGCAATTGTCGTAACCACCGCGATCAGAAGCGTGAGGAACAGGCGACCCACAGTGATCGGCAGAGCGACAGTCTTGCCATCGACCGTACCTGGGTAGGTCCACAGTACGTAGTCGCCAAGCACCGAAATCATCGGCAAGGCGTCCTTCCATACCTCCCACATGCCCCCGAGCAGCAGCAAGGTGATCAATAGATCGAGCAGCGAGCGCGCCTGCGCGCCGAGTTCCGCGACGTCGATGTTCGGCGCGAGCATCGAAGGGGTGTTTTCGCCCGCAGCGCCTAACGGCACGGCCTGATGATTCTGCAGGCGCATGAAGCTGCTCCGTCGCATCTCAATCCACAGCGCGATCAGTCCGTAGAGCGTCATTGCACCCAAGGTGATGAATAGCGAGTAGACCATTCGCCCAAAGAAGTAGCCCGCCGCAATGAAGTACCCCCCTGCAGCGAGCGCAGCAATGCCTAGCGGCAAGGCCAGCAGGAGCGTGAACYACAGATCGTGCCAACGCACCACCTTCCATTTCGGGCGGCGCATGCGGATAGACTGCATCACCGGGCTGGCACTGTGCAAAAGCCGCGCGAAGAAGGCAGTCAGCGCGAGCATCGCCATCAGGAAAGCGAGGCGCCCCAGACTTTCCCGGTTGGCAAAGGGTGCGTGGTCGAGCCCATTCAAGGTGGCCACGAATATCAACGGAACGAACAGCACCGCGAAGTGCCTCAGCGCCCGAGCGACATGGCCAATCGTGGCCTCGTCCCAACCGAAGTGCGTGGAGCCAACGCCACGCGGGTCGAGCAGCCATGCAAAGGCCGACATGGCGAATAGCAGCTTGGCGATAACGGCCAGCGCATCGCCGAGCGCCAAAGCGAAAAGTGGCGATTCTGGCGCGCGCCCCAAGATGCTCGAAGCCGTGGCCAGCAAAATGGGACCCGGCAAGGCCAGAAGGAAGGTGATCGTGAGGGCCACCACCGTCACTCCCAACCCGTAGTGGGCGGGCCCCATCCTCACGGGCGACCGGGAGCCGAGACGCTCGCACAGGTGGCGACGCGCGACAACCAGGGCAAGCGCGATCACCAGGGTCAGCGCCGGCCAAGCCGGCTGCTGCACCACGCCAACACGCAGCACTGACGCTGCCAACCGCCAGTTGTCAGCCGACAGCGTCCAGGCGACGGACGGCGCGACCTCGTTGATGTCCTCCATTCCAGCTCGACCCGGGACCCAGAATTGCAGACGCGTCAGCGCATCATGAGCTGCTTGACTGCGACGGATGAGTTCGAGCTCAGAGGAGGCGCTTTGCTGCAGCGTCGTCAGCAACTCACTGCGCACTTCATCGAGGCGTTTCAGCAACTTGACCTGCTCACCGAGCTGCGTTGCGAGAGAGGCTGCAACCTGAGCCTGCTGCGCGGCGTCGATGGGGGGCTCTGCCGCAGCCACCTGCCTAGCCGCGACGGACGCAACGTCGCTGAGCCCAGCCAATGCCCGCTCGACGCGAAATTTAGCGTCGCTTGCATCCTCTAGCTCGCGCTCGCGCCGCTCGTGTACCGATGCGATCCGATCAACGACGGGCAACATATGGCGCTGTTCGCTGACCGCCTGCACGAACCCACGCCCCAGCGGTGGGACCTGGGCTCGGCGTTCGATCCTCTTCATGCCTTCAGCCAGGGTGTCGGTCTCGGCGCGCAGCAGCGCAAGATCATCCTTGACACGCTCGGATTCCTGCTCGGTCGCGGCAATCTCGGCGCGCAGGGCTGCGATCTCACCCGCAACGACGGACAGTACATCCGAATTTTCAGCGCAAGGTCCGAATGTCGGATAGCTAAAGAGCAGCACCACAACGCCATTGCGAAGCATTCTTCGCCAGCGGTGCTCGGACCATCGAGCCGTCGCCCTCACTCCTTGCATCACGGCGCCCGGATGGCTGTCGCAAGATCTGCGCTACCGGGGTCCGTGATCAGTTCGCGCACGAGCGAACGTCCAAACTTCGTCGGGCAACCGGCTCTGCGTCGCACCGTCCACATGAACTCGATCAGCGCAGCGTCGCCGCGGAGGATCATGGTGATCGGGTCGACATCAAACCCGACTTCGGCGACGGTGCCTGCCGACAAGCCGAGCAGCATAACCGGCGCGCCTACCGACAGGCCACGCATGGACTCGCTGAATTGCAAGGCGTACCGCGTCGCAAGACGGTCTGGTTGCTTCATGGCGGTCACTTCATCGCCGTAGATGCCGCGAGTCGAACACAGTG
>NZ_JBFUIU010000994.1:0-2905 GCF_056401695.1 Variovorax sp. P4_D9 | reverse complement strand
TGGGCGGCCCAGTTCGCGATGCTTGCCGCTGGTCTCGCAGCGGCGGCCGTTAGACTGTGGTGGCCCAAGTCGATCCACGTGACGAAGCCTGTGTCTGTGTCAGTCGGCCTCGGCGCCTGGTCTTTCGAAGCGTCGCAGCCCGCGTCGGGCCCGGCTGCGTCGTTTCAGGTGCGCACCCAATGGCTGCCTGGCGGCTCGCTGGTGCGCACGGCCGGCGAGCTTGTCCCTCGGCCTACCTTGGTAGCGATTCACGGAGAAGCAGCATGAGCGATTCGACATTGACGCTCGCGGCGCTGCTGCCGCGGGACATCTCCATCGACTCATCGCAGATGCATCTGCAGGGCGATGAGGTTGCGCCTCCGAAAGGCACGGCGACAGGCTTCTTGGAAGAGAAAATCCAAGAAGGGGTGRGCTCGGCGCTCAACGTTGACGTGTTGGAACTTGTTGCCCAGGCGTGGGCAAGGACGGCAGAAATGCAGAAAGCAGCGACAGCGGATCGCCGCGGGTCGGGGCAGCCCACGCATATGTTCCTGGCCAAGCATGACGTCGTCTGCGAGAACAAACTCAAAGTTGCACTGGAGTTCGCCGGAGTTCCCACAATCACCGACCACCTGAACCTGCGCCTGAAGGCGATGTTCGAGGGGGTGGGCGTGACCATCGAAAACGGGTGCATCGTCGCTCTTGATGCGGGTCATGGCAGCGCCAAGGCCGAGCTTCTCTATAGCAACGCGAGTTTGCTCAGCCAATCGACCGATTGGGTCACTTTGCCAGTGAAACACACGCTCGCGCACCCCGTGCAAATAGGTCGTGGCAAGGCAATTCACTAGGCGATTGGCGCAGCCGCCCGCCATTTTCGTGATCAGGATGAGGCATCCCCGGTGCTCTGGGGAGCCTGCCCCCAATGAAAAACGCCCCAGGAGGGGCGTTCTAAAGCGTTGAAAACGCTTGGTCTGGCGGAACCGGAGGAGTTCGACTTTCTAGGATTGGCGCGGCCTGCGAGAGCGTTACATATTTTTTACCACATCCTTACCACTGGAAAGCCGTTGCTTGCCGGGTTCGAATCCCTTACTGGCATGGCAGCCGAGCCGCGAGGGGCACCGCTATCTTCTCCACCATGCTCCTCAACCCAAGACGCCAAGCGCATCGCCCGCAGGAACCACGAGGTCCGCGTGGCCGCCGCTGCCCAAGGTTGAGGGCTCGATCAAGGATCTGGACGTGCTCAACACGGGGCGGTGATCCTGAACGGGGTGTTCGACCTGGCGCGCTCGACGCGATCGTGGCGCACATGAAGGCGCTTGGCGCACTAGCCTAGCCAACTACCTCTGCAAAAGCACCCGATCCAGAACCAGTGACGCCACTTGCCGCGCCAAGTGCGCGACGCCAGGCGTCGACACCCACTCCGCTACGATAAGCGCCCTTCGCCAACCTCGCCTTGCGCACCCATGGACAACAATGACGACCCCGAACGCGCGAATCGCCCGATCGATCCAGACAGCCCGCAGGAAGTGAGCCACTGGGCCGCCAAACTGGCCTGCTCCGAACGAGTGATTCGGGACGCTATTGCGATCAGTGGGCCTGACCCGCTGGAGGTGCGCAAGTTCGTCGCTGGGGTACGCATGGGCGAGATGCACCGGCGTGAAGCGTTCAAAGCCAAGGAGATCGCCGAGGCGGCTATCGCGCGAATCCAACGTCAGAGCGGATCAAGCTGAACGGTCGTGCCCGCTTCTGCGGGCTTTTTCATGAGCGCTTCGCGCGGACTCCCGCCTTCCGTCAGTCAACGGGCCGAGATTCCAGATCCGTCGATCCCAAAGGCCACACTCAACTCCTCAAGTGCCTCATGAGCCAGCCGAATAGCCTCCTGAAGGTCGATCGGGGAGTCACCATCCGGGGCTGTTGCCGGAGGGTCCAGGGCGAACAAAATCTTCTCGCAGGCGGCGAGCCATATCAACCTGGCGAGTATTTTGGCGTCCTGCGTGCTCATCGATAGACCTTTCGTATTAAGGGGGGGGATCGCGATCCTACAACTTTGCACGCTTTCCACCCCCCTTGAGCCTGGGCACGCCTTGGGAGACTTGATGCGTGCCAGAGCGTAGGCGGCTCGTGCGGGCGAGCTCCAGTCAAAGGGTGAATGAATCACGCGATTTTTCCAGGGCTTAGAGATCGCGGTCATCGGGGCTATCATCGCGAAAACGCCAGTCAGTGCGAATTCACCCAACCCCGCTTCGGCGGGGTTTGCTTTTTGGCGATTCCATTACTTTTGAGAAGAAAGCATGAACAGACCGCCGCAACGCCATGGACGCGAATGCCCATGCGCGGACCTGGGCGTTCTTCATGCTGATCTGACAGCATGAGGGTACTTGTCTGTGGTGGACGCTACTACGACGACTGGGCGTTCATCGTGAATGTCCTCGATCGCGTTCATGCGCGCCAACCCATCACGCTCCTGATCGAAGGGGGTGCGACGGGTGCAGACCACCTCGCGCACCGATGGGCCATGGCACGAGGCATCGAGGTTGTCACGTACCGCGCAAACTGGGATCGCTATCAACACCGTGCTGTGCCCATCAGAAACTCTCAGATGCTGCGCGAGGGTCGTCCGGAGCTCGTGGTCGCATTCAAGGGTGGTCGCGGGACTGCGCACATGGTCACGATTGCTGCGGCAGCGCTCGTGCCGGTGTTGAAGACCTGGCGGCTCGCGGATCAGGCAGGGCCTGCTTGAACCACATTCCCTCACCGCTCGCCAGGAACTCGTCTGCAGGGCAATCGCTGACCTTCACCGAGCTCCGCATCACAGGGCCTGGGTCTGCTCCGTACAAGCTCGGGGAACTCATGTATTTCTACGATGGCGAGACACATGTCGGGACCATCGGGGCAGTGACCGTATCACCGGGTGGGCACGAGGTTC
>NZ_JBFUIU010000993.1:0-2911 GCF_056401695.1 Variovorax sp. P4_D9 | reverse complement strand
ACGATCGTCAGGACGATCAACAGCACCAGGAAGGTGAATGTCTTGCGCAGCATCGGCCAGATGAGCGGGCGATGAGCGTTGTGCCCCCCAACTTCAGAGCTCTGCCCAGCATCACGAACTTGGCGAGCAGCAAAGCTTTCACGATGGCCACGCCCCAAAAGGCGACCTCGATGCCATGGCTGTGCAGCACTGCGGCTTTCATCACGTTCATCGCCCAGATGACAATGAAGAGGTAGACAGTCAGGACCAGGAGTTCCTCGAGTTCGCCGATCACTCGCTGTCGCAACGGCGCTTTGGCTTTGATGTCAGATTCCATGGCGTTGTTCTTCACAGTTCGTGCGTAGACCTACTCCTGCATCGTGCGGCCCGCGGCCAAATTGGCAAGTCATCGTCCCGGCACGCTCTGTGTTGCGCGGCCGGCGCAGTCGCAAAGCCGCACCGAGGCGAAGCGGATCGGCGATCGAACTCAGCGCACATTCGATCCCCTCGAAGATCATCTGCGAATCACAGCCGCACCACCGTGCGGCCCTACGCAACCCTCGCGGACGACACCCCTGGCGCAAGTGACTTCCGGCGGATGGGCGACTGGCGGACGGACGACTTCCGGACGCACGACTTCCGGATGCACGACTGCGGGCGTCTCGACGACTGCCGGCTTCCGACTTTCAACGGCGCCGCGAGGCCCGACGCAGCCCTCCCGATAGACGCCGGCTGCACACTCGACTGCAGAAGCGTTCATCGATGTCAACGCAAAAAATCCGAGCGCAGCCGCGGCTGCGAAGATGGCATGGGTTGTCATTTCAATGTCCTCCATGGACGGGGGTGTGCAGCCATCGTGCCGCATGGGTAACAGTGAGGCAATCAGGTTGAGAGGCAAATTTCCTGCCCCAAAGGGAAGACGTGTAGTGACAGGCGCTCACCGGCTGGGCGGCCGCCGTGTCGAGTCTCTGCCAACTTTGGCGGCCATGGACTGCACACAGCGTGCACACGACACACCAAAAAACCGCATAGATGCTGACTAGTCGCAACGATCCATCATTGGACCGACAAAGCGCGTGCGCGCACCTTCCCGCTCGGGGGTGGGCATCGCGTCCGCGTCGTCGCAGGCCGGCAACCCGGCGACGAAGACCGCCCCTCCAGCCTGCTGCGCACCCGCTCGGACAGGAGGCGGGGTCTCGGTGCCTATGTGATCCAGGCCTTTTGGAACGGAGCGCCAATTTGCGCGGAGTCCGGACGTGGGACGATCCACCTACCGGTTGGCGAAGGCCGTACGCCGACCACCGGCGCGGACACAACCGTATCAATCCGCACGAAAAAGCCGGTTACCCCGTAGCGGTAGCCTTCATCGGCACCACCCGTTGCCCAGGCGAACAGCAGCAGCGCGCGATCACGTTCCCTTGGGGGTCTTGCACTGGAATCGGGACCACCGCAATTGCGCCGGATCCTGTCACGCATCAGCGGCGCATGCTGGAATTGGGCGATGACACGCCCTCGTTCCTGGCCAGCAAGCAAACCATCCGCTTCATCTCGGGCGCGTTCGTCGACGCGATCGCGTTCACCGCACAGCCCGCCCAGATTGCGAAAGACCCTTACGCGCTGTGGCAACGAATCGAGGGCGCCGTCGATCTCTACGCAGGGAGTTCCGGCTTCTACCTGGCGGATTGTTGCGGATTCGGAGTGCCTGCGACACGGACCCATAGAAGACATGGACCTTGCTCCTTCTATGAAGGCCCAGCCAGCGAAGCAGTCCATCCTGCCCGGTGGTCTAGGCGACGGGGCTCATTCCAACGGCGGGTCAAAGCTCAGGCGGCGCCGAAAATCACGATGGATAGCTCCATCTGAGGTGGTCACAGGGTGGCCGGAACGGCGCGCTTGAGATCGAAAAGCGCCAGGCGCTTTTTCGATCAGGCACCGAAAGCCGGTCAATTGGCGGCGGGTTGCTTCTTGGCCGCCGCCTTGGCATCGCGCGCGCCGACCTTGGCCTGTCCCGCAGTCGCAGCCTTGCCCCCCGCGGCCTCAGGATTGAGTTCGGCACTCTTGGCTTCGTCGCCCAGCGGCTTCTTCACCATGCCCTGGGGTTTGGCGTTGGCCTTGTTCTGGGCTGCCGTGGCAGCCTTGCCGCCGCTGGCCTCAGGATTGAGTTCGGGGCTGTTGGCTAGGTCGCCAGTCGGCTTCTTCACCATGCCTTGTGGGCGCGCTTCCACCTTGGTTTGGGCGCGATTTTGGGCCTTGCTGTTCGTAACAGGTTGTTGCTCCGACGATGCTCCCGCCGGATTTTGAGCATAGGCGCCTGCTGCTAACAGGCCGGTGAGCATGACTGCGAGAAGTTTGTTCATTGCGTATCCTTGGGAGTTGGAGGTCGATTCGCCTCGCCATCGGCAGAGGTCAGAGCAAAACGATGGCGTTGGGCCTTTGGTTGACAGGGATTCAGGACGGCGGCTTCGGAGCGGTATGGGGCGCGCGGCGCCACCGGCCGGTTGTCCCTCTGGTATTTCGCATAACAATAGGTATGGTTTCGCCGAGCGGCACGCTGCCCCTTGGCCAGTTCCTGGTTGGCACCGCCCGAGTCCGATCTGCCTGACTCTGGCCCGACTGTAGCCAGTCGCGCGCGGTCTATGGACCCTCGGGGCTCCCATGGCCCAAATTGCTGCACTGAGTTGCCATGATTACATCGAGAAACACTCGTGGCATCTAGAGTGCAGAAGCGGCGGCGTTCAGCAATCGGCCGGACTGCGTCAACCGCGATTCCTTCCGGAAGTGTCAGACGCTGGCAATGGCAGGTAGTACGACCCGGCAACTCGTGCCGATTGCTAGTGTAGTGCGCTCGAAATAATAGAACTTAAAGTATACTGCGCATACCAAGCTTTGCGGAGGTTTGAGCCATGCGCGTTGCCCGGAAGATCGAACTGGA
>NZ_JBFUIU010000992.1:0-2915 GCF_056401695.1 Variovorax sp. P4_D9 | reverse complement strand
CCACCGGTGGGCCCGGCAACGCCAGCGTTGTTGACCAGAATGTCCAACTGCTCGCCATGACGCTCGGCCATCGCCGCGAATAGGTCATCCACCTGATCGCGCTCCGAGACGTCGCAGTTCACGACGCCCCAGTCCGGGTGCGCTTGGCGTGCTCGGGCCATCGCCGCCTCGTCGACATCGCAGATCACGACCTTCGCGCCGGCCTCGTGGAAAGCAATCGCAATCGCAAGTCCGATGCCGCTGGCGCCTGCCGTGATCAAAGCGCGTCGGCCTGAAAGCAGTGCAGTCACGGGGTGTCCTTCGTCTCGAGCCATCGCTCAGCCACCGAAGCGTGGCTCGGGCAACCCGCTGATGCCAAGGTCGTGAATCGCGAAAAGGCTGCCGCGTTGAACACCGTCGCCAGGGAATCGGGGCAGCGGCGGCCTGGCCATCGAAGTTACGAAGAGGATGTCGAGATTCGGCCCGCCGAAGCTAACACTCGTGACCTTCTTGACAGGCATCTCGATCACCCGGTCGAGCGAGCCATCAGGTGCATAGCGACAGAGCTTTCCAACGTAGCATTGCGCGTTCCAGACAAAGCCTTCGGCATCCACCGTCGAACCATCCGTCGCGCAGCCGGGAGACATTCCGAGCTTGGTGAACGTTCGGCGGTTTGCAACGTTGCCTGTATCCAGGTCGTAGTCGTAGGCCCAGATCTCATCCGACCAGGTGTCGGAAAAATAGAACGTCTTTCCGTCCGGGCTCCAGCATGGGCCGTTGGAGACGATGATGCCGTCATCGAGCCGATGCAATGAAAGATCAGGATCGAGGCGATAGAGCGAACCGTTCGGACCAGCTTCCTGGGTGTCCATGCTTCCAGCTATGAAGCGTCCCCGCTGATCAACCTTTCCGTCGTTCAGCCGATTGTCCGGCTTGTCTGGCTCGGGGTTCACGATCAGCGTGGTATCGCCCGTCTCAAAGTCGAGGAAGTGGAATCCGGTTGCCAGAGATACCACCGCACCGCCGTCACGTCGAACTGCCATCGAGCCGATCTTCTCGGGCACGTCCCATGCGCGAATCTCGCGCCCGTCGGCGGTGCAGCGGAAGACGCGACAGCCGAAACTATCGATCCAATACAGGCGCTGGTCCTGCACGTCCCAAACGGGTCCCTCGCCTAGCGTGGTCTTCACATCAACCAAGACTTCGATGCGCATGAGTGTCTCCTTGTACGTATGGATGGAATGTGGTGGGTTTCGCCCACTTCAACGACGGCGCTCGCGCAACCCGACGACGGCCGCCAGCACAACCAGGCCGAACAGGATTGCACGCGACGCGTAGGGCAAGGTGGTACCCGCCAACAGCGTCTGGAGCGCGGTCAGCATGAGCACCCACCGAGGATGCCGAGGTAGAGCCTGTAGGCACCGATGAGCGTGCGGTCAACACGCACGCCAGAGAGTGCAGCGACCCGCCGCCCATTGCCAAGGAATCGCAACAATCTTCGGAAGGTCGGTTGCATGATGTGTCCCGGTTTCACTCGTCGTGATCGTACGATGTGTGATCACAGATACGTAGTAGGGAAATCCCTAGATAGACCGCCGTGTTCGCGACATTCGCGGCTGTGCTAAGAGATCACAGTGAATACGTTTCGTCCTATACTTCGGGCATGGACCTCTCGAGCCTCGTCACCCCGGTTACCCGCCAAACCCTGAGCGGAGATGTCTACAAGCAGTTGAGCGAACTGCTGATAAGCGGGCGCGTGATGCCTGGCGAACAGTTGTCGCTGCGAACGATTGCGCAGAGCCTCGGCGTGAGCGTGATGCCTGTCCGGGAAGCGGTTAACCGCCTGCTGTCGGAGAAAGCGCTCGAGCTGATGCCGAACCGAGTCCTTCGTGTACCGACCATGACGGTCAGCCAGTTCCGCGAAATCACCGACATCCGCGTCAACCTCGAGGGCCTGGCAACAGCCCGCGCCGCCGAGCTGGTCGATGAGAGGGGGCTTCGCGAGATTGGGGCAGCACATGACCGCTTCTCGAGAGAAAGCTTGCTGAAGAAGCCGAATGAAGCGAATTTGATCGCGCTCAACAAGGAGCTTCATTTCGCCATTTATCGGCAGGCGCGTATGCCGATGCTGCTTGAAATGATCGAGGCGCTTTGGCTGCGTATCGGCCCCATCCTCAACTACGACTTGCGTTCGGGGTCCGCCCGCGTGACCGAACACGTTTCGGCCGATCATCACGATCGGATCTTCTCCGCCTTGAGGAACAAGGATGCAGTGGGGGCCAGCAAGGCATTGGCAGGGGATCTCCGAGGAGCCGCTGACTTCATCGTTACAGCGGGCGTGCTGGTTGCCGATGCCGATTCCCCGTCCGCTGTGCCGACGGCCCGCCCCGTCCCCGCACCTCAGCCCGCCAAACCCGCGAGGCGGGCCCGTGGACTTCCCGTCAGCTAGGTTCTTTCGCGTCACGGTTGGACGAGGCCAGTCCAGGAAAATCACGCTCGCAGCGATTCCAGCGACGCGGTCGGTGCGCGGGCGATGGTGCTGGGCGCGGGCGGCATCAGCGACGGCCGGGGTGTTGCTGCTGCATTGGCACTGGGTGCCGATGCCGTGTGGGTGGGCACCCGCATGGTGGCGACGCTGGAGGCCGCCGTCCACGATGAGCACAAGCGCCGCATTGTCGCGTCGCGTGGTGAAGACACTGTGTTCAGCTCGATCTTCGGCCCCGAGTGGCCACACTTCAATCCGATGCGGCTGCAACGCAATCGCGTGGTGGATGAGTACAACCACCGCCTCGCCGAGGTGCCGACGCAGCGCGACCACCTCGATCTGGTGGGCAAGACGGTGCTCTACGGCCAGCCGATGGAGATGCGCAAATTCAATGTCATCCTGCCATCGCCCGCGACCGAGGCCGACTGGGAAGAGATGCCATGGCTGATGG
>NZ_JBFUIU010000991.1:0-2930 GCF_056401695.1 Variovorax sp. P4_D9 | reverse complement strand
GTATACCGCCAGCAAGCACGCGGCGCTTGGGTTGACCCGCTCGGTGGCGCTCGAATATGCGACGCGTGGCATACGCATCAATGCGGTGTCTCCAGGCCCGATCCTCACGCCGCTCACGCGTGGCAACAAGGAACGCACGGATGTCATTGCCGGCTTGACCGCCATGAAGCGCATGGGTGAGCCGATCGAGATCGCCAAGACCGTGTCGTTCCTGCTGTCGCCCGACGCATCGTTCATCACGGGGGCTGAAATCGTGGTCGACGGCGGCGTGATGTTGTCGTAGAACGATCATGATGGCCGGCTTTCCCGGATGGATCGGGCGCATGCTTCGCGGCATGCGCGCCGGCATCGGCAAGACAATGATCCACGACCCGGCGTTGGCGGGGGTTCCGTCGAGCATCGTTGTCGCCAGCAGTGCTTTCGCGAGTGGTGGCAACATCCCGCGCCAACACAGCGCTGATGGCGAGCGCATCTCGCCCGCGCTGGCATGGCATGGCGTGCCTGCAAACACGAAGAGTCTCACCCTCCTGATCGAGGATGCTGACAGTCCGACGCCATCACCTTTCGTGCACCTGGTCGCCTGGGGCTTGCCGGGATGCGACGGTGAACTTGCTGCGGGAGCGTGCAACCTCAAGGCTGGCGCCTCAACCGATGGCGCCGCGGACTTCCGGCTGGGCCGCAACGGCCTTTTCGGTCTCGGCTATACACCGCCGGACCCGCCGCCCGGACACGGCCCGCACCGCTACCTGTTCCAGATCTTCGCCCTCGACCGGTCGCTGCCGTTCCGCTCGGCCCCAAGCCGCCGTTCACTCGCGAAAGAGCTGCGGCGTTCGGTCATTGCCAAGGGTGTGCTTGAAGGTGTGTACGAGCGAGCCTGAAATTCCGTTCGCCGCGTAGCCACAAAACGATCAACATCTATGCAAGAGACTGTCACTACTGAAGCGCTTGAGACCTTCGATCTTCATATCGGAGGTCGCCGCGAGAAAGCCTGCGGCGGCGGGTACATCCCCACTGACAATCCCTACACCGGCCGTGTTTGGGGGCGGATTGCCCGCGGAACCGCGCCGGACGTCGACCGGGCCGTCGAAGCGGCGCGCCAGGCGCTTTCACCGTGGAACGCACTGAAGCCGGCGGAACGCGGACGCATGTTGCTGAAGATGGCCGATCTCGTGGAGGCCAACGCCGCGCATCTGGCGACGGCCGAAGTGCGTGACAACGGAAAGCTCCTAGCTGAGATGCTGCCGCAAATGCGGCTGGTTTCCGAATGGTTCCGGTACTACGGTGGCCTGGCCGACAAGATCGAGGGTGCGGTCATCCCGACAGGCAAGCCCGACATGCTGACGTTCACGCGGTACGAGCCTCTGGGTGTCGTGGCGCTGGTCACGCCGTGGAACTCCCCGCTCCTGTTGCTCGCGCACAAGTTGCCGACGGCGCTTGCCGCCGGAAATACGGTCGTGATCAAACCTTCGGAGTTCACCTCGGCGTCCACGTTGCAGTTCGTCGAGCTGTTCGCGCAGGCCGGCTTTCCTGCGGGCGTGGTCAACGTGGTCACTGGTTTCGGCCATGAGGCGGGTGCCGCGCTGGTGGCGCACCCCGACGTCGCCAAGATCGCCATGACAGGCTCGGAAACGGGCGGCCGAAGGATTAACGAGGCGGCGGCGAGTCATTTCAAGCACGTGGCACTGGAGTTGGGTGGCAAATCACCGAACATTGTTTTCGAGGATGCGGACTTCGACGCTGCCGTGATCGGCGCAATCGCTGGCATCTTCGCTGCCAGCGGCCAAACTTGCATCGCGGGCTCGCGCCTCTTGGTGCAGCGCTCCATCCACGATCAATTCGTCGAGCGCTTGGTGCAAATCGCGGGCGAGGCCCGCATCGGCGACCCCATGGCTGCGGGCACCCATGTGGGGCCGGTGGCAACGCCGCCGCAATACGAAAAAGTGCTGCAGTACATCGCGATCGCCAAGGGCGAGGGCGCGAATTGCGTGTTGGGCGGAGGCCCGTACACCGGGGCAGGTGCGCAGGGGGGGCGCTTCATTGCGCCGACCGTCTTCACTGGCGTGCACAACCAGATGCGCATTGCGCGCGAAGAGGTTTTCGGCCCGGTGCTCGCAGTGATCCCGTTCGACACCGAGGAAGAAGCCTTCGCCATTGCCAATGACACCGAATACGGACTGGCGGCGGGTGTCTGGACGTCCGACATCGGCCGGGCCATGCGCGCCGCGGAGCGGTTGCAGGCTGGCACGGTGTGGGTCAACACCTATCGCGTCGGGGGCACCTCGACGCCTTTCGGCGGCTACAAGCACAGTGGCCTCGGACGCGAGGGCGGTGTGGAAGCCATCAAAGAATGGCTCCAGACCAAGACGGTATGGATCTGCGGCAAGCCGGATGCCAACCATCCGTTCGTCATGCGGCACTGAATCGATCAAACAGGAAAACGTCATGGAAATTCGACAGAAGGGGTGTGTCGTCACGGGCGCAGGCAGCGGCATCGGCCGCGGCATTGCGCTGGCACTGGCAGAGGCCGGCGCGAGCGGCATCGTCGTTGCGGACGTCCAGATGGAGCGCGCCAGCGAGGTGTGCGCGGAGCTTGAAGCGAAGGGCGTGAAGGCTCGCCCGTTCCACTGCGATGTGCGCCGGGCTGACGCCGTCGAGCAGCTGGCCGAATTCGCATGGTGTGAACTCGGGCACGTCGAGATCCTGTGCAACAACGCGGGTGTCATCAAGACCGGCGCGGGGTTCGATACCACCGATGAAGACTTGCGTTGGCAGTTCGAAGTCAACGTCTACGGCGTGTTCAACGGCTGCCGCGCCTTCGGCCGACGCTTTCTCGCGGCTGGCGCGCGCGCCTGGATCTGCAATACGGCCTCGCACCACGCGGTGGGCACACCGACCAAAGGCGTTGCCACCTACGTGGCCACCAAGCACGC
>NZ_JBFUIU010000990.1:0-2944 GCF_056401695.1 Variovorax sp. P4_D9 | reverse complement strand
CTGCGAGAGAACGCGCCGTCTGCGCCAGGGCGTCCGCCGGCGCGGCACCGGCCTCGGCCGCCAGGGCCGTCTTGAGCGTCGGGTCGAGCGCGCCGGCCGGCTTGGCCGTATGCGATGCGTCGGGGGCGTCGTCCTTCGCGGCTGCATCCCGTTCCGCCCCGGAAGCCTGCTCGGCCGCGGCCGTCTGCGAGGCCCCGGCGTCGGCCGACGCCAGCGCATGGGCGGACCCGTCCGCTGCGACGCCGTCCGGCAGGACGCCGGCGATGGCCGCGCCCTTGCCGGCGGACGCCGCGGCCTCCGAGCCTTGGCGTGCATCGGCCGAGGTGGCGACCACAGCGCCTGCGAGCGGTGCCGCGAGCGGTGCCAGCAAGGCCAGCACGTCGGCCGCGCTGAGTTCGCTCTTGCGCTCGCTGAGGAGGCCCGGCCGACGCGCTGTCGCGCTGTCCGGTGCCGCCTCCGCGGACGCCGATGCCTTGGTCCCGCCGGCGCGCGAGCGATCGAGTGCGGCGCCGAAGCTGCGCCTTTCAGGCTGCTCGGCGCCGCGGCCGCGCGGGCCGGCCTGCGTGGCCTGCTGGCCGGATGGATTGATGGAAGGCGAAATCAGAAGGGACATGAGGCAATCCTGGGGAGGGCGTCAAAGAGTCGGGTGGGCGGCGCGGTCGAAGAACTTCCGGGCCGAGCGTTCGTCACTGTCGCGCTGCTCGCGCTTGGCCTGCGCCAGCATTTCCTGCCGGCGCACGCGCTCGGCCAGGGTGTCGAAGGAGTTGAGCCGGCGCTTGTGCTGCTGCCAGTCGGTGCGGCCATGGTCCAGCCGGCTGGCGGCCTGGGCCACGATCGCGCGCTGCTGTTCGATGGCGCCGTCGAGCGTGCCCAGGAAGGCCTGGAAGTTGCGCCACTGCGCKGTCGGCAGGCCCTTGTTCATCAGCAGGTGCAACTGGTCGTAGTAGTCCTGGCGGTACTGCAGCAGCAGGTCGAGCTTCTGGTTGGCGCCCAGCTGCGCGTTTTGCAGGGCGCCGAGGCGCCGGGCGGCATCGTCGGTCCGGGCGCGCGCCAGGTCCGACAGGGTGTCGAGCGGGAGTTTGCTGGCCATCGGTCTTGCTTTCATCTTCAGGCGGGTTCGAACAGCTTGCCCATGCGGGCGATCGACGCCGTATAGTCGGTGCGCTCGTCCATCGACTGCTGCAGGAAGGCCTCGATGCGCGGGTACATCGCGATCGCCTGGTCGAGCTGCAGGTCGTGGCCGGGCGCGTAGGCGCCGACGCTGATCAGGTCGCGGTTGCGCTGGTAGCGCGACAGCATCTGCTTGAAGCGGCGCACCGTGTCGAACTGCGACGACGGGATCAGGGCGGTCATCGCGCGGCTGATCGAGGCCTCGATGTCGATCGCCGGGTAATGCCCGGCCTCGGCCAGTGTGCGCGACAGCACCACGTGGCCGTCGAGGATGGCGCGGGCCGAGTCGGCGATCGGGTCCTGCTGGTCGTCGCCTTCCGACAGTACCGTGTAGAAAGCCGTGATCGAGCCGCCGCGGCCCTCGGCATCGCGGGCGCCGTTGCCGGCCCGTTCCACCAGCGCCGGCAGCTTCGCGAACACCGACGGCGGGTAGCCCTTGGTGGCCGGCGGCTCGCCGACCGCGAGCGCGATCTCGCGCTGGGCCATCGCGTAGCGCGTGAGCGAGTCCATGATCAGCAGCACGTCCTTGCCGAGGTCGCGGAAGTGTTCGGCCAGGCAGGTGGCATAGGCGGCGCCCTGCAGCCGCAAGAGCGGCGAGTTGTCGGCCGGCGCGGCCACCACAACGGCGCGCGCCAGGCCTTCCTTGCCGAGCGTGTTCTCGATGAAGTCCTTGACCTCGCGGCCGCGCTCGCCGATCAGGCCGACCACGATCACCTCGGCGCTGGTGTAGCGCGCCATCATCCCGAGCAGCACGCTCTTGCCGACGCCGGAGCCGGCGAACAGGCCCATGCGCTGGCCGCGGCCCACCGTCAGCATGGCGTTGATGGCGCGCACGCCGACGTCCAGCACGGCGTCGATCGGCGCCCGCGTGAGCGGATTGATCGGCGGCGACGACAGCGGCACCTTGCTGCTGGCGTCGAGCGGGCCGAGGCCGTCGAGCGGCCGGCCCACGGCATCGACCACCCGGCCGAGCATGCCGATGCCCACCGGCAGCCGCTTGGTGTGGGCGTCGCCGACCAGGCCCGAGCCGGGTGCGCCGGTGCGCGGAAAGACCCGCGCGCCCGGCACCAGCCCGACCACTTCGGTCTGCGGCATCAGGAACAGCTTGTCGCCGGCGAAGCCGACCACCTCGGCCTCGGCGTGGCGCTGCGGGTGGCCGGGCGGCAGCTCGATCAGGCAGTCGCTGCCGACCGGCAGCTGCAGGCCGACGGCCTCCAGCACCAGGCCGACGGCGCGGGTCAGGCGGCCCGAATGGGCCGTCATCGCGCAGTGCTTGACGTCGTTCCGGGCCTGGGCGAGGGTGCTCAGCAGGGATTGCAGATGGGGGTTGGGTGCGAGGGTCGACATGGCTCAGGCCTCTTGCGCGTCGATGTCGCGGCGCAAGGCCGCGGTGACGCTTTTCCAGCGGGTCTCGAGGCTGGCGTCCATCTCTCCGGTGGCCGACTGGACGCGGCAGCTGCCGCGGCTCAGGGATTCGTCGGCGCGCACCTGCCAGCCGGCGGCCTGCAATTCATTGCCGAGGCTGTTCTTCACCAGCGCGACGTCGTCCGGATGCAGCAGCAGGCGCGGCTCGCCCTGCAGCGCAGGCTCGGCCTGCAGCAGATCCTGCACCAGCGGAAGCACCCATTTGGGCTCGGCACGCAGGGTCCGATGGACCACCTGGCGCGCGACGTCGAGTGCCAGTGTCAACACGGCGTCGGCCAGTTCGCTGTCGGCGCGGCGCAGCGCCGCGGGCAGGCTGGCGGCCAGCGCGCACAGTTGCTCGGCCTGTGCG
>NZ_JBFUIU010000989.1:0-2945 GCF_056401695.1 Variovorax sp. P4_D9 | reverse complement strand
GCCCTGTATTCGCCCTACGCGAGCGACTTCACCCAGCCGATTGAGCAGCAGCTCCTGCAGGTGGATTGCATCTTCTCGGTGATCAACGTCGACGGGGTGGAACTGGGATGGATCGACGGGATCGACCAGGACGACCCGATCCTTGTACCGGTGCGCTCGATGGAGGGCCACAGCGATCTCGGCACCGTCGAGGACTACCTCAGTGAAGAGTCCCACACCGCCATCGGGCCCGAGCTGCAGACCCTCTTTCGAATCGCACGCGAGGAGCAGCTCACTGCCACCGTGTTGGTACGCACGCTGGCGATCATGCACAACGACGGCTCGATCGGTGCGGCCGACGCCGTGCAGCAGTCTTTCGAGTGGGGCTTCACGCTTTTGCGCGCCGGCGTGCTCGACCGGTACACGTTCGGACTGAGCGAACTCCTTCGGCGCCAAGCCTCGCCCGCATGACCTAGAGCGTGAGACCCTGCTTTCGCCACGCTGACCGGATGCCGCGCCACGGACATTGCGATGAAGGACCCCGATCCCCAGCCATGGCGCCTCGCCCATGACTGGCATTGAGACGGCCAGCACCGCGGACAACCTGCCGCAGGGAGCGCCAGCGTGACCATGCGCCACCTGCGCATCCGCGACATCGCTCTCGACATGAAGCTCTACGACGACGCCGTCACGCTCGCCTGAACCGCTCCGCCTGCACTGCGCCTTTACGCCTGCCAGGCTTCCGAAGACTTCGGGAAACCATTGCGTTGCGTCGGCTGAGCAAGACTGCGCATAGCAAGACGCGGGTAGCGCTTGTGCCGTGGCACGCATTCCATGCGCCACCTATCGTCGACCAGGGACCTCGCAAGCATGACTCGCATGTCGCTCAGACGCCTGCCAGACACGCCAGACGCAGAAGCGACCACCCTAGTGCGAGTGGGTGGTTTCCTCGATGCCGGTAGCTGTCGCGTTCCAAGGTGGATGCTGAGTCACGTTTCGCATTTACTGTGCCTTTGGCTGTAAAAATGTGAAACCTTCACTTTCATACGACTGCCAATCTAGTGGCAGCTTACCGCCGTCATAGGCCAGCAGATGCTGGATCGAAGAGGCACTGGGCATAGGGCCTCAGTCACCAGAGCCGCCGTGCGTTTGAGGAGTTGCCGCTCGCCCTGGAATTTACATAGTCACACCTAGTGACGACCGACGGGGTTGCCCCGCCTGAAGGGCGTTGCGCGGGTTTTAGGATGGCATCGACCGGTGGAAGGTCGTGCGTTTCACGGGCGCCGTCCCAACCACTGCCCTAAAAGGAGGAACGATGAACTGGAAGCTAGAAATGCCGGCGATGATGCTTGACAAGCCCCTTGACCCCCGCCAAGAGTGGCAGCGTGCCTTTGTGGCCGAGTGGCACGGTCTCTCGGAGGGGTGCGCCGATATAGAGCAGACGACCGACCTCGCAAGCGAACTGTATGCATTGCACGGCACGCGCAGTCCCATTGAGGTCGCGCGCGAAGAATGGGGCCCGCCGGCCTAACGTTCAAAACAGCGACGGCTGCTGGGGCGGCTGCTCGGCCTGCGCCACACTGGGCTTGAGATCCTTCGGGGGCGGCGGCACCGGCGTCATGACCAGCCGCTCACCGGGTACTGGTTCATGAAGTCCATCGAGCAGTCTGCCGGCGCGTCGAGCCACTCCTCGTACAGGGCCTCGGGCAGGATCAAACCATCCGCTTGTCCTGCTTCTCGATCGGCCGCGAAAGGTCCGGCCGGTGCATGTGCTTGAACAGCGGGTGGTGGTCGGTATTGATCGTCAGCATGGTGAAGCTGAGCTCCCACTCGCCGAGCGCGTTGCGCCAGGGCGCCCACAGGCCGGCGATGCCGAGCGTCTCCCCTTCCGCGTGAGTGAACTTGGCCGCCGCGCGTAGTCGGTGCAGAGGTAGTCCGGGTCCGGGACGATGTTCACTCTCCCGATGTCCAGCCTGTCGGCGTCCCAGCTGGGGCGCACCCACGGCTCTCCCACGGTCTCGCCGTCGCTGTGCCGATCGCAGGCCACCGCCAGCGCATCGACGGCGGCGCCCGGCAAGAAGCCGAAAAGATCTTCCCTTCGAGCTCTCACGAACGCGGCCGCGCGCAGGCCGTGTTCCGGATCGGTACCCTCGTCCAGCCGCTGGCTGTCGTGCACCAGGCCGAAGATGTACGGCACCAGCCTATCGATTCCGAGGGAGCGCGACGACAGGCAAGGACTGCCCTCGGCCGCGGCCTGCGTTCCGGGCCACTCTGCGCCCTTCACCACAAACGGTCGTCGAGGGTCGCGCGAGAGAAACGTCGACTGCCTCCATGACGGCGATCGGCCTTTTCCTCCAGCACGACCGAGGCACTCAACGCGTCCGCCACGTCCGTGAGCTTCTTCAAGGCGACATCGAATTGCCGAAGCTCGGCGGGCGCAAGCGCCCCGAGCACCATGTTGTTGAACTTCACCGATTGCGGAAACAGTTCGTCGTAAATGGTTCGTCCGCTGGCAGTCAGCGAAACCACCCAACGGCGCTTGTCGGTCGCCACGGTATTGCGCGACACGAGCTTCTTCTCGGTCAGGTCGGCGATGTGGCGCGAGATTCGCGCGCGCGTGAGATGGGCGCGTTGCGCCAGCGCCGAGGGAGACATGCCGTCCTGTGCCGCGAGGATGCAGATCAGCCGCCATTCGCGCCGGGTGATGCCGTAGCGGCCCTCGCACAACCGCGTCACCATGGAACCGCTGCTTGCCAACAGGCGGCTGAGCTTGTAGTTCAGGAGGTCCTCGACGACCACAGGCTGAGCGAACGACATGACTGCAAGGCCCTCGCGCGGAATCCCGAAGCGATTCCGATAGATAGTTGTATAGAAGAACTACCGCATCGACTCCTAGACTCGCCCGCAACTTCCAAATCGAAAGGGCGATAAGTGACGATTCAGCAGCTTGAACGGGACGCCAGGAT
>NZ_JBFUIU010000988.1:0-2946 GCF_056401695.1 Variovorax sp. P4_D9 | reverse complement strand
GCCTGATCTACGTCGGCATCAACACCGTGATCTCGCTCGCGGTGGCGCTGCCCGCGGCCTATGCCTTCTCGCGCTACACCTTCCTTGGCGACAAGCATGTGTTCTTCTGGCTGCTGACCAACCGCATGACGCCGCCGGCGGTCTTCCTGCTGCCTTTCTTCCAGCTCTACTCGACCGTCGGACTGATGGATACGCACCTGGGCGTGGCGCTGGCGCACCTGCTCTTCAACGTGCCGCTGGCGGTCTGGATCCTCGAAGGCTTCATGAGCGGCATCCCGCGCGAGATCGACGAGACCGCCTACATCGACGGCTACTCGTTCCCGCGCTTCTTCCTCACGCTGTTCCTGCCGCTGATCAAGGCCGGCGTCGGCGTCGCGGCCTTCTTCTGCTTCATGTTCAGCTGGGTGGAGCTGTTGCTGGCGCGGACGCTGACCAGTGTCAACGCCAAGCCGATCGTGGCGACGATGACGCGCACCGTGAGCGCCTCGGGCATGGACTGGGCCACGCTGGCGGCGGCCGGCGTGCTGACCATCGTGCCCGGCGCGATCGTGATCTGGTTCGTGCGGCACTACATCGCGAAAGGTTTCGCGATGGGACGCGTCTGAAGGAGGGCACACGATGTTCGACTGGATGGTCTGGACCACCCCGGTGGCCGTCTTCTTCACCTGCATCGCGCTGATGCTGGTCGGCATGACCGTGTGGGAGCTCAAGTCGCCGACCACGCTGCGGCGCGGCTGGCTGCCGCTGGAGACCACGCGCGGCGACCGGCTCTTCATCGGCTTGCTGACCGCGGCCTACATCAACCTGATCTTCATCGGCCTGGCCGGCAAGTTCCAGGAATGGTTCGGTCTCGAGGCGGAGCCATCGATCTGGATCAGCTTCGTCCTTTCGATGGGCGTGCTGGCGCTGATCATGCGAAAGGGTTGAGTTCTTTTTTGTCCATCGGACCGGCCCTCCGCTTTCCCGGGGCCGGCTCCGAAAGAACTGGGAAGCGCCATCGAGGAGACAACCATGAAGATTCGCTACACAGCAATCGCTCTTGCAGCGGCGACTTTTGCCATGCAGAGCGCATGGGCCGGGGAGGCGGAGGCCAAGAAATGGATCGACAGCGAGTTCCAGCCGTCGAGCCTCAGCAAGGAGCAGCAGGCGGCCGAAATGAAGTGGTTCATCGACACCGCGAAGAAGCTGCAGGACAAGGGCGTGAAGGAGATCGCGGTGGTGTCGGAGACCATCACCACGCACGAGTACGAATCGAAGACGCTGGCCAAGGCCTTCGAGGAGATCACCGGCATCAAAGTCAAGCACGACATCATCCAGGAAGGCGACGTGGTCGAGAAGCTGCAGACCTCGATGCAGTCGGGCAAGTCGATCTACGACGGCTGGATCTCCGACTCCGACCTGATCGGCACCCATTACCGCTACGGCAAGATCATGTCGCTGACCGATTACATGTCGGGCGCCGGGAAGGAATGGACAAATCCCGGGCTCGACGTCAAGGATTTCATCGGCACCAGCTTCACGACGGCGCCCGACGGCCAGCTCTACCAGCTGCCCGACCAGCAGTTCGCCAACCTCTACTGGTTCCGCGCCGACCTGTTCGCGCGCAAGGACCTGCAGGACAAGTTCAAGGCCAAGTACGGCTATGACCTCGGCGTGCCGCTCAACTGGAGCGCCTACGAGGACATCGCCGAATTCTTCACGGTCGACGTCAAGACCATCGACGGCAAGCCGATCTACGGCCACATGGATTACGGCAAGAAAGACCCGTCGCTGGGCTGGCGCTTCACCGATGCATGGCTGTCGATGGCCGGCACGGCCGACAAGGGCATCCCGAACGGCATGCCGGTCGACGAGTGGGGCATCAAGGTGGCGGCCGACAAGTGCACGCCGGTCGGCGCCACGGTGGCGCGCGGCGGCGCGACCAATTCGCCGGCCGCGGTCTATGCGCTCACCAAGTACATCGACTGGATGAAGAAGTACGCGCCCAAGGAGGCCACCGGCATGACCTTCGGCGAGGCCGGGCCGGTGCCGGCGCAAGGCCAGATCGCGCAGCAGATCTTCTGGTACACCGCCTTCACGGCCGACATGACCAAGGCCGGCCTGCCGGTGGTCAACGCGGACGGCTCGCCGAAGTGGCGCATGGCGCCGGGCCCGAACGGCCCTTACTGGAAGCAGGGCATGCAGAATGGCTACCAGGACGTCGGCTCGTGGACCTTCTTCAAGGCCCATGACGCCAACAAGACGGCGGCCGCCTGGCTCTATGCGCAGTTCGTCACGTCCAAGACCGTCTCGGCCAAGAAGAGCGTGGTGGGCCTGACCTTCATCCGCGAGAGCGACATCCGCCACGAGTACTTCACGCAGAACGCCAACAAGTACGGCGGGCTGATCGAGTTCTATCGCAGCCCGGCGCGGGTGGCCTGGACGCCGACCGGCACCAATGTGCCCGACTACCCGAAGCTGGCGCAGTTGTGGTGGAAGAACGTGGCCGAAGCCGTCACCGGCGAGAAGACGCCGCAGAAGGCGATGGACAACCTGGCCGAGGAGATGGACAACGT
This sequence comes from Variovorax sp. P4_D9, assembly GCF_056401695.1. Lineage (NCBI taxonomy): Bacteria > Pseudomonadati > Pseudomonadota > Betaproteobacteria > Burkholderiales > Comamonadaceae > Variovorax > Variovorax sp. P4_D9. Next base: position 391 of record NZ_JBFUIU010000988.1, on the reverse strand, counting down.
GATGGGTCGCCTGGAGCGCGCCGGCATGGCCAAGTGCGCGCCCAAGCTGGCGCCGAAGGGCGACCCGGCCAAGATGCTGAGCGACGAGCACGCGCCGTGGAAGAAGCTCGCGAACGAGAAGCCGAAGGGCGAGACCATCGATTACGACAAGCTGCTGACCGCCTGGAAGGAAGGCAAAGTCCGCTGAAGGCCGCGGCGCGGCGCTCAGTTGAGCGCCTGCTGGAGATTGCGGCGCGCCGCGGCTTCCAGCAGCAGGCGCAGCGACGCGGTCTGATACAGCGGCTCGCGGGCCAGGAAGCGGCCCAGGATCTCGCGCCGCCGCGGTTCGAAGACCTCGGGCGGGATGTGCGCATATTCGAGGCGGATCTGCTGCTCGTATTCGGCGAATCGC
>NZ_JBFUIU010000987.1:0-2976 GCF_056401695.1 Variovorax sp. P4_D9 | reverse complement strand
ACTTCAATGCACGCTTACGAGCGTTTGGATGCCTCGACGGTGATGGTCAACGACCACACGGCATTCCGCGTCGACTGGATGCCTTTCGCTGGACTGCGCGAGTCGGGGCTCGGCGTGGGCGGCATCCCCCATACCTATCGCGACATGCAGACGGAGAAGTTGTTCGTCGGACCTTTGCCGTAGCGGGACTGTCACTTCGATGGCGTGGTCAACCAAAGGCAAGTCGAAGTATCAGCCATAGATGCTAGTGAGGATTGGTTGTTGCGAGCCTCGAAGGTGGCGGCGATCAAGTTCTGAGTAGACCGGCCCGTCGCGCAGCGAAGAGTCAAGGGCCGCTCTTGGCAGCCTCAGTCGCTCAGCGGAGAATTTTGACCGGCCGCAAGCAGTCCTGGAGCGGTAGTAGCCAGCAGACGCGCGAGTGACTGTTGATGGCCGACAGCCGCCTGCCGCAAATCCGTGCCAAGGTGGCCACTTAGGTCCCGCGCGCCAGTCCGGCAGCGAGCGTCACCCCGCCGTGCGCTGCCACCGACTCACCCACCAGCGCCCCTGGTTCCGAATCCATCTCGACCATGTTCCCCACGAACTCGACCAGCGCCTCGCGGTCGAGCATGCCAGGGATCGGATCATCGACGTAGCCAAACCCAGCGAGAACCTCGCCGTCGGCCATGCGGTACAGCAGCAGGATCCAGTGGTGGTTGCCGAGTTCCGGCAACTGCTCGGCGGTGGCGATGAACCCCGGCGCCGCGGCGATCGCGCGAAGGTCCGCAGCGAAGACCTGCAACGTCTCCGGTGAGGCCATCGATCCGTCCTTCGGCTGAGCCGACTGGCTGGCGCCGGCAATGGCCACGGCAGCGAGCGCGTGCATCAGTGCTGTTGCCCTCCTCGAMCTCGTCCTTCAGTGCGACCAGGGGTCGATTTGTTTTCGGTGTCAAAACTGACGGATCGAATCCCCAGCAACGACGCGGCCCGAGCACTGTAAGTCGTTGATTTCGCGAGCATTGCTGTTCACTTCGTTGCGGCGTATCGTCTCCGGCCCCTGAACGGCGAAGAGAGCGATTCAAATGGTGGGGTGTGCAGACGCTCACTTGCGAGTTCTCATCGCGACCGGCCAATCTGCGGTCGAGTTCTCCGGCTGGAAAATGACACCTGGCGCGCCTTTGGAGCTTGGCCATGCAGATCAAAGTCAGTTTTGCCATTTCCGGCGGCATTGCCGAGTCGGACGCATTGCCGCTGCTGACGCTGGAGGTCGATGCGCAGCCGAGCATCGAAACTCTGGGGCTGGGATTGGCCGATGCCAAGGCGCTGCTCGCGCGGATGCAGGCCCAGATCGTCACGCGTCAGGTTGAGCTGATGTCGACCAGCCAGCGCCGATGCGATGGCTGTGGCCTGAATCGCGCCATCAAGATGCTATGTGGGACTACTCGAGCGAGACCCGTTTAGCTAAAACGGGATTTCCTTAACTTCTTGCCAAAGGAGATGGAAATGTCGACAACACAAGCAGTCCCACAACGTGAGGATACGGTGATCGCGGGCGAGCTGTACATGAGCTTCGAACTCGGCGACAAGAAGTGGAAGTTGACGGCGAGCGATGGCCACCGCGGCGCGAGTCGGTACAACGTGGACGCTGGCGACACGGCCGCCGTTGCGCACTGCATTGGCAAGGCCCGGGAGCGCTGCAAGCTCGAGGGGGCCCGGGTGCACTCGTGCTACGAATCAGGCCGCGACGGCTGGTGGCTGCACCGCTGGCTGATCGAGCAGGGTGTGGACAACATCGTGGTCGACTCCTCCAGCATCGAGGTGAACCGACACGCCAGGCGGGCCAAGACCGACCGGCTCGATGGCGACAAGCTGCTGGCGATGCTGCTGCGCCAGCATCGCGGTGAGCGTGTGTGGTCGGTGGTGCATGAGCCCACGCCCGAGGACGAAGACGCGCGCCGCACGCACCGCGAACTCGCCAGGCTGACGCAGGAGCGCACCTCCCACATGAATCGCATCGGCTCGCTGCTGGTGCTGCACAACCTGCGTCCGCACGTCATCATCGGCGGGCGCGACTGGGCGCGCTGGTGGGAACGCAATTTCGAGCAGGTGCCGCCTGTCTTGCGCGCGGAGATCGAGCGCGAGAGCGCGCGGCTGACTCTGGTCAAGCAGCAGGTGAAGGCGCTGGAGGCTGCGCGTCGCCAAGAACTACCACGACGTTCACTACCGCAGCCTGTTTGGCAATGTTGTCGTGAAGGTGCCGCGTTGGCGGCGATGCGAATGTCGTTGCAGCACCGCCCCGAGCGAACGGCGCGCTTGGCGCTGGATCTCGGCGGAGTTGGAGTACGTCCAAAGCCGCCTGGCCGCCACGATTCCCTATGCCAAGTCCTCGGAGTTGCTGGAGCTGTTATTGCCGGTGGGCGGAGCCAACGCCACGAGCACGGTGCGACGGCACACTCTGGGCGCTGGTCGGCGACTGGATGCGCAGGGCCTCGAGGTCCAGCCAGAGGCGGCCGACATGGGCAGCGGATCGAACGTCACCACGGTCGGTCTGGACGGCGGATACCTGCGGCTTTGCCACCCTGACGAGGAAAAATCGTTCGAGGTCGTCGCTGGCCGCGMCATGCGCGCCGGCGTCGGTCAGCGCAGCGTGGCATTCGTTCGAATCGCCGATCAGCATTCGCACGAGCGAGTGCGAGGTGTCCTATCTGCTTTCGGTCGACAGAACAGTTCCATGGAGGTCTTCACCGATGGCGACATCCAGCTTCGCCAGTGGCAGCTGTCGACGCGTAAGCGTCTGGCCGTGGCATCTTGAGGTGACGTGGCCAGTGGCCGAGCATCGCGTCCATGATGAACATGGTGGACGCGGCTTGGGCGAAGGCAATGGTGTTCGCCTCGCGCTGGCTCGGCGTCGTCGTGCTGACCGTGTTCATTTTCGGTCGATCAGCGGCCGTCTCGGCGCGGCGCCTGTGGTCGACCTGGTCGACCTCAGCCGGCAGG
>NZ_JBFUIU010000986.1:0-2985 GCF_056401695.1 Variovorax sp. P4_D9 | reverse complement strand
AGGTCTGCCGAAACTATACCCCGAAAACTGAAAATCCTCCATTAGTTTCGCTATCGCGGAACAACAGCGCAATGGCGTCAAAGGAGGCGGGTTGTTTCGGCATGACGGAACAATACTACGCTCGAATGGTGGGCATCTCGGACCACACGGTTGTGTAGTTGGGCGTCCGCCGCTCCTGTTTCATCTCCCAGTCGCGCTGGATGACGGTGGCACCAGTGCTGCCCACGTGCACTGTGCCGCGACCGTATCGCGCGTTGAGCTTGTCGAGCGCCGGTCATGAGCGCTGTCTGGTCGTCGGACGCGTCGCCGAGGTCCAGTGCCTCCAGGTGGATCGTCTCCGGCTGCAGGTCGAGCAGCATGACGCCGGCCTTGCTGAGCTCATAGCCGGGTTCGAAGATGCGACGCAGCCCGGTCACCGCAGCGTTGACCAGGATGCGGGTGTCGCCCGTCGGGCGCGGCAGCGGCACCACGAAGCTCTTGGAGAGGCGCGCCACCGGCCGGAACGGCAAGGTGTGGATGATGACTGCGTTGGCCAGGCGGGCCTGGCCGCGCAGCTTCACCGCGACGCGCGTGGCGAACTCGCTCACCGCCTACACCAGCATCGTCAAGCTTGCTGTCGTCGCTACCTGGGTCATGCTTGTCGTCGCAGCGTTCGCTGCAGCTCAACACCGGCAGAAATTCATGATCACCCACTTGCCATAGCTCATGACGGTCGTCGCCTCAATATTGCTCACTATCGAGCTTGGTGGGGTCGTCTTCCATCGAACTTGGACGAGGAAGGGTCGCAATTTGCGCTCTACCCGAGCCCGCGCCCTGCCCCCCCGCCGACGCATGATCGAATCGACGAAATGGCCAGGATAGTGGAACTGAAGTCACGCGGTGACTCGATATAGGTCGTCACATACGGCCCGCCCTCGCCCACGGGCTACCCGGCCTGCCTGCAGGTTTCGCAGCGAGAATTGTTCAGGTCGTGCAGTGAGAGGTGTGCAGCTACCCGGTGATCCTCCGGCACATCGCGGCCACAAAGGGTGACCAGCTTGCCCCCGGTCGTAGTGACGACCAGCTTTCCCGTCCCCGTGTCATGGCGGACGCTTCGGGCCACGCGCAAGTTGATGGAGTGATAGCGGGTGCCTGCACCCCAGATGACGAAACTCATGCTTCTTTACTTTCAAGGCTTGTGAAGTTGGAGGCCCTGCGCCATACCCGCCAGATAGTCACGCACCTCCCGGCATCGAGCGCGTCTCGCAGCCACTGTGGACGCTTTCCCATTCCGCCCCAGGCATTGCCATTGCCGTCGCTGTACTTCGCAGCGCGAGGCCTCCTTTTACTTGCCTTTCCGATCGACGCCTCGGCCTTCGAGGCGGTACCACCGAAACCGAGCTGCTGCGCAGTCAGGCCGTAGTGGACGATCGCCTCCTTGATGCGCGAGACAACGCCCGACACCTCCTTCTCGCGAAGCGCATCAGCGGTTTTCTGAAGCTGTGCGATCTGCTTTTGTATCTGGGCGTAGGTCTGAGTCATGGGAATTCCTGTGAGTGAGATTCGAGAGGAATGGCTTAATACCGTCCCCTTACAAAGGGGGTCAGGTACCAATGGACGAGCCGGGGGAGGGGCGGCAAGCATTGGTCTGTCCGAGCTGCAGTTGGCCTTGCCCACCCGACTCCGCGAGCGGAGAACCGGTCCGCCATGCCCCGAGAAACGAACGGCTGTGCCTGTTTTGCAGGCATCGCGTCGCGAGGCTACTCTGGAGTGGCTTCCCCAAGCTTCGACCGCTCTTGTCCACAGGTCTGTCCACGGGCCTCGTGGATAAGCGAAAGGCATCTGGTCCGCGTGATCGCAATCAAATTCGTGAAATAGTTCCGCCCGCGCGAACCTTTGGCGGACTTGCGAGTGGCTATTACGCGGGTACTCTGAGGGCATGGATTCTCCCTGGGTAGGCATCAAGGACCAACCCCTTCAGGCCCGCCTTGTGCGGGCCTGCTTTTGCTGCCGACCGGCTCCTTTTTCTGCAACGAAACTCCACGGCAGCTTGGCGGTCGAGAGGATTCCGGCCTTCTTCTCCGCGCCATTCGCCTTTCGACGGCGCCTGATTTCGAGGCCGCCGGCGGCGCTCGCGAGGCATTTGTCGGTGCTCGGCTTGGCGTCTTCCGTAGTCGTACCCAAGACCGCACCATAAACCTGATCGCGCCAATCAGTGAATCTTGGGCACAAAGATTTGCGCACGGCCGTGAATTCCGTCCTTCGCATCTGGTGGGCTTCCCATGCCCAATGGCGCAGTTCCCTACTTCGTGGAAGCGACAGTGACAAACAAATTGGACTATGCGCTTTTCGTCGAGGAGTCGATACCCGGGCACTTCTACTGGACGGTCGTCTGCCGCACGCGTGTGGTCGACTACGCCCGCGGCCCGATGCCGACTCACGATTCGGCCACCTCCGCTGGCCTCGCTGCAATTCGATTGCATCAGGCGGACGACTTGCCGGCCGGCGTGAAGACCGCCTTGCGCCGACTGTCGGGCACGCGCACTGAATGGGGCATAGAGACGAAGCCGGCCGAACTGTAGTCAGACTGGGCCTCAGAAGCGAGGCGCAAGTCGCACGGGCTCGCGCGATTTCAGCGACGGGCGCGCCGCCTTCGCCATTTCATCGACCATATCCCTTGACAATACGCCCGCGAACGCACGGTGGCTGTCGTTGAGAGGATCCGATGCACGCCGGCACTCTGGATCCTCTGGCAAAGCGCCCTGCTCTCTGGGTTGATCGGGATAAGCGCGGATTATGGTGCCCAACAGTTCGCTCGCATGGGCGCACGGTAAGTGCATCGACGCTCGCCGGAACAAGCGTGGCATGGAGGATTTTGGACGCTTTGCTGGGTTTCGACTCTCGGCGTTCAACCTCAGCCAGCTCGCGTGCTACAGCCATGCCTATCTCGGCTGCGAGCGGATGGAGCGGATTCAAAATCAAGAATGTGCTGGGGTGGTTTCCACC
>NZ_JBFUIU010000985.1:0-2994 GCF_056401695.1 Variovorax sp. P4_D9 | reverse complement strand
CCTAACACACGAGAAAACGCCGCGGCCACGTCGTTCGGTGCCAATCGGGCACCTTCGAGTTCGACGACACGCTTGCCCTGCCAGGTCTCCTGCAGCAACTCGGCCGCGACGCGCCCGATGTCCTCGGTGGCGACCATCGGCACCGGCTTGTCCAAGGGGTAGAGAAAGCTCGGGATCACGCCGGTCGTGCGGGCCGATGCGACATCCCATGCCGCGTTCTCCATGAACCAGGCGGCGCGCAAGAAGGTGATGGGCAGCGGCAAGGTCCCCAGGCTCTTCTCCTGCAACTGGTGCTGCTGCAGCAGGTTGGGCTGCAGCGCTTGGGCGCCTATCGTCGATAGGGAAACGACCTTGGCGGGCCGTACTGCGTCGAGCGCCTCATGAACGGCCACGACCACGCGACGCGCCTCGCCAAAGTCGGGCGACGGATCGAAGACCGGCGGCAGCAGGAAGAAGACCCCTTCAGCGCCAGTGAAGGCCCTTTTCAGTGCGGCGGCATCGTCCATGCCCGCGACTGCGACCTCACACCCTTTGCGTGCCCATGCCGCGCCCTTCTTCGGGTCGCGCACGACGGCACGTACGCGCTGTCCGTTGTCGATGAGCGCCCGTGCGACGGCACCGCCAACCTGACCTGTGATTCCTGTGATGGCGAACATTCGAGACTCCTTGTGAAGGCGGCACTGGGCCGCGGTGCAAGAAGTCTCGGAGAACGAGCTTGATACTTCAATGACATGAGCGTCATTTCATCAATGACATAAAATCATCTTTAGGCTCTGGTGCTATTGCAGCAGCGCGATGATGAAGTCCAGGAACGCGCGCGTCTTCGCAGGAACATGATGGCGTGACGGGTGCAACGCATACAACGGAAACCGCTCGTCGGGCCAGTCTGGAAACACCTCCACCAAGCGTCCATCGGCAATCATGGGCCCGACGCCCAGGTCCATGACTTGCGCCATTCCGTGGCCGGCCAGACAGACGCTGTACAGCGTTCCGGCGTCATTGACCGTCAACGAGCCACTGGTCTCGAGCACCAGCTTCTTGCGGCTCTTGTGAAACTCCCACGGATAGGGACGCCCGGTCTCCGGATCACGGAACTGGATGCAGACGTGATGGCCCTTCTCGAGTTCGTGAGGGTCTTTGGGATGGCCGTAGCGCTTGAGGTAGGCGGGCGCTGCGATGGTCACCATTCGGGTGTCCAGCAGCTTGCGCGCGATCAGGGTCGACGGGCGAGGATGGCCGAAGCGCACCGCCAGATCGAAACCGTCGCCCACCAAGTCTCCCAGGTGATCCGTCGTGATGAGTTCAAGGCGCAACTGCGGGTAGCTCTCGAGGAATGCGCCCAGCCTCGGCCCCAGGATCAGCCGAGAAAAATACGGATCGAGATTGACCCTCAGGCGCCCACGAACGGCGGTCGTGCCTTGGGCAGCGGAGGCCGCGGCCTCTTCCAGGCCAGCCAACAGGGGCACCACCTGCTCGTAGAAGCGCCTGCCCTCGTCGGTGAGGCTGACAGATCGCGTGGTGCGCTCGAGCAGCCGAATGCCCAGCCGTGCCTCGAGCCGCGCAATCGACCGGCTGACGCCGGATTGCGACATGTTCAGTATGTCGCCAGCCGCCGCAAACGTTCCGCTGTCGACGATCGCGCACAGCACGCTGATCCCGTTCGTCACCCGTTCGTCGAAGCTCGCCATACTTGCAAACTTGTCATTTGTGAAATGACATCCATGCTATCGCGATCTTCGATAGAGTCACGCCGCACAGGGTCGAATCCCCCGTCTTGTTGCGATGCTCCGGTCTGCACATGGCCCTCTTCGAAGCACACTGATCATTCTTGCGGCTGCCGTGCTGCTTCTGCAGGTGGCTCGTCGGCTGCGGGTGCCCTGGTCCATCCGAGATCACGTCGAACGAGCGTTGGGCTTGATCGCGATCCTATTTGATATTTTCGTAAATCATGACAACCGCTGAGCGCATCGAGCGTTATGCAAGTGATCCTCGGCGCGGGCTGCGCACTCAACGTGCTTCCTTTCAGGTAGCGCTGGGCAACGCTCAGGCGAGGCATCCGTGCCGAGATGGTCCTATTGCGCGACGCCTTCCGGGCCACCGGTGGGTTGAAGCTCTGCGATGCGTCCCTGGATACGTCCCAAAATCGGCTCGTCTACACAGGGAACGAAGGTGCACAGGCCGCCCCTCTCTGTCACGCGCTCCATGACTTTCGGAAGAGCTTCTTCAAGCATTGCTTCAAGATGGAAACACGGGATCGTAAGGCCGCCCGTGTAGCCCCAGGTGCCCCACATCACCAAGTAGGGGGTGCCGAGCTCCTCCCAAAGCCGAAACGCCGGACTTTCCGTGCGAGCCCTTAGCTCTGGTATGTTGTGCATTGCCTCTATGACTTGCTTCGACCTCCGCGATCGATCAAGAATAAAGGCGTAGTGTGGTGCCGCGCCGCTGGCGACCAATTCCAGCAGAGGTGCGGATTGACGCACGGCTTCCGCCCTCCGCTCCTCAATCGAACCACGACTTTTCGCTTCTCCCATGGTTTACTCCCGTGGAAGTCGATATGTGCGCATTGTGCTCTTGGCGCCTCCTGGATGGAACAGGGCGCGGCCGCAGGTCTCGCCACGAGAGTGGCTTCGAACTAGACTGTTCCGCATGTGCTATTCCGCCCAGATCCGAGCCGAGTACAAGAAGTYCGTGCGCATGTTCGGCGCCGTCCTAAGCATCGGCGCTTTCTCCAAGCTCTACTTCGAACGCTAGGAGCGTGTCGGGCTTTCCCGCCTACCCCGAGTGGGCGGCGGCTTGGACAATCGCGCCAGTTTAAATAGACCTCCACTGCATGAGCCGCTTCATTGCCGTAGATCGAGACACCGCCTACTTGCTGCCGCCGTCGGTTGATGAATGGCTACCGCAGGATCACCTGGCCCGCTTTGTCGTGGAGGTGATCGACCAGTTGGACCTGAGTGAGCTGGTGCGGCAATACGCGGGACGCGGCAGCAATGC
>NZ_JBFUIU010000984.1:0-2997 GCF_056401695.1 Variovorax sp. P4_D9 | reverse complement strand
TGGGCCCGATGGCCGGCGCCGCGACGCCCGCAGCCGCCGACCTGTCCGGCCTGACGCTGCGCGTCGGCACCTACAAGGGCCTCTGGCGGCCGCTGATCGAGGCCTCGGGCCAGGGCCGCACGCCCTACAAGGTCGAGTGGCGCGAACTGAACAACGGGGTGCTGCACATCGAGGCGATCCAGGGCGACGCGCTGGACCTGGGCTCGGGCAGCGAGATCCCGGCCACCTTCGCGGCGCGGCAGAAGGCCAAGGTGCGCTTCATCGCCGTGATCCACGAAGACCTGAACAACCAGGCCACGCTGGCGCGCAAGGACGCGCCGATCCGCTCCATCGCCGACTTCAAGGGCAAGCGCGTGGGCTACGTTCGGGCCACCACCGCCCATTACTACCTGAGCAAGCAGCTGGCGGAGGTGGGCCTCTCATTCAACGACATCCAGCCGATCAACCTGAGCCCGGCCGACGGCCTCTCGGCCTTCGCGCGCGGCGATCTCGATGCCTGGGCGATCTATGGCTACAACGGCCAGCTCGCGCGCACGCAGTACGGTGCCCGAACCCTCAAGACCGGCAAGGGCTATCTCTCGGGCAACTTCCCGGTCTATGCGAATCCGCGCGCGGTCGACGACCCGTTGCGCCACGCCGCGATCACGGACTTCCTGCTGCGGCTGCAGCGCGCCTACGCATGGGCCAACGACAACTACCTGGACTACGCCAAGGCGCAATCGGCCGAGACGCGCGTGCCGGTGGGCGACCTGATCGAACTTTTCAACGGCCGCAGCAATGACTACGGGCTGGGCCCCGTCACCCCGGGCGTGGTGCGCAGCCACCAGGAAGTGGCCGACACCTTCCTGAAGCTCGGCGTGCTCGACGGCCCGGCCGACGTCGCCCCGCTGTGGGACCGCAGCTTCGGCGCCGCGCTGTCGCGCGGCGGCAACCCGGCCTGACCCCTTCCCTCTCACTTTCACTTTCATTGCAAGCAAGGACACCCTCATGAGCGACATCGAATTCATCGGCATGATTCAGGCCCAGAAGGTCTCGGAGATCCATCCCGCGCGCGGCCCCGCGATCGACCGCGACTACGTGCGCGCCTTTGCGCAGGCCCATGAACAGGGCGGCTTCGACCGCGTGCTGGTGCCGCACCATTCGACCAGCCCCGATGCCACACTGACCGTGGCCTACGCCGCGTCGGTCACCGAGCGCATCCATTTCATGCTGGCGCACCGGCCCGGCTTCGTTGCGCCGACGCTGGCCGCGCGGCAGTTCGCATCGCTCGACCATTTCAGCGGCGGCCGGCTCGCCGTGCACTACATTTCCGGCGGCTCCGACGAAGAACAGAAGCGCGACGGCGACTGGCTCGACCACGACCAGCGATACGCCCGCACCGACGAGTACCTCGACGTGCTGCGCAAGGTGTGGACCAGCGACAAGCCTTTCGACCATGAAGGCGCGCACTACCGGTTCAAGGATGCCTTCTCGGAGGTGAAGCCTCTGCAGTCGCTGAACGGCCGGCCGCATGTGCCGGTCTACTTCGGCGGCGCCTCCGAAGCGGCGATCCCGGTCGCCGGAAAGCATGCCGACGTCTATGCGCTGTGGGGCGAATCGCTCGACCAGGCGCGCGAACTGACCGGGCGCGTGCGCGCCGAAGCCGCGAAGCACGGGCGCAGCGTACGCTTCTCGGTCTCGTTCCGTCCGATCCTCGCCGACACCGAGGCGAAGGCCTGGGAACGGGCCGACCGCATCCTGGCCGACACCCGGCGGCTGCGCGTGGTGCAGGGCTTCGGTCRCGGCGGTCCGCTGCAGAGCGAGGGCGCCAAGCGCCTGCTGGCGGCGGCCGAGAAAGGCCCGCGGCTCGACAAGCGGCTGTGGACCGCCGTGGCCCAGGAGATCGGCGGCCGCTCGAACAGCACCGCGCTGGTCGGCACGCCCGAGCAGGTGGCCGACGCCCTTCTCGACTACTACGACCTCGGCGTGACGACCTTCCTGATCCGCGGCTTCGATCCGCTCGAGGACGCCATCGACTACGGGCGCGAGTTGATTCCCCGCACGCGCGAGCGGGTGGCGCAGCGCCTGGCGGCGAAGCGCAAGGCCGCCTGACCCCTCGATGCATCCCCGTGCCCGAAGGAACCGAATGAGCACCGTATTCGACATCGCCCGCGGCGGGGAGCGCCCCCGCACCCGCCTCGCCCTCAACCCGAACCCGAAACAGAAGTACTGGTTCGAGCCACCGGCACCGCGCACTAGCGTCGAGGCCGAGCGCCGGCATCGGCAGGAGCGGCTGGCTGGCGCCTTCCGCCTGTTCGCGCGCTTCGGCTTCGCGCAGGGCCTGGCCGGCCACATCACTGCGCGCGATCCGGAACTGCTCGATCATTTCTGGGTCAATCCGCTGGGCGTGCATTTCTCGCGCATCAAGGTGTCGGACCTGCTGCTGGTCAACGCCAGGGGCGAGACCGTGATCGGCGAGCGTCCGCTCAACAAGGCGGCCTTCGCGATCCATGCCGCGATCCACGAGCACAACCCGAAGATCGTCGCAGCTGCACACACGCATTCGACCTACGGCAAGGCCTGGTCGACGCTGGGCCGAAAGCTCGACACGCTAACGCAGGACGCCTGCGTGTTCCACGACGACCATGCCCTCTTCGACGACTTCACCGGGATGGTGGTGGACGAGAGCGAGGGCCTGCGCATCGCGAACGCCCTCGGCGACCGCAAGGGCGCGATCCTCAAGAACCACGGCATCCTGAGCGCAGGCCCGAGCGTCGAGGCCGCGGCCTGGTGGTACATCGCGCTCGACAACGCCTGCCACACCCAACTGCTGGCCGAAGCCGCTGGCAAGCCGCAGCCGATCGACGAGGCGGTCGCGCGCCATACGCACGGGCAGATCGGCGGACCCGAGGGCGCGCTGCATGCCTTCGAGAGCCTTTACGAAGGGCTGGTCGAAGCCGAGCCCGAACTGCTTGAATAAACCAGAGAGTCCCCCGCCCATGAACATCACCTCCCTTT
>NZ_JBFUIU010000983.1:0-3000 GCF_056401695.1 Variovorax sp. P4_D9 | reverse complement strand
GCGAATGGCAGCGCGCCAGGCCAACGCCGACCTCGCCAAGGAGCAAAAGTTCCGTGCTGGCGAAGCGGAGGTCGCTCGCGCCGCCCTGACCGCTGCCCACAAGGCGCTACAGGACGAGGAAACCGCGCACCGCGACGCCGCGGCCACCTGGGCGCACCACCAACAAGAGGCCCAGGTCGAACTAGCGACCCTGCGGGAGCGCGTCGCCGGCGCGGAGCAGCGGGCGACCGACCTCGCCTCCCAGGTACATCGGCAGCATGAACAATTCGAGCGTGAGATATCCCAGTTGCGAGAGAGCCAGGCAACGACCGGCGCCGCGGGGAGCCAGCACAGGGCCCGCCGCAAGGCAGTCAAGAAGCCCCAGACGAAATTGGCGAAGCCAACTGGCCGATAAGGGCGGATTATGGTGCCCTACCGCAAGGAATGCGTTAGACACCAATGTATTGCTCGTAAATCATACGAGTAAGGGGGGCCGAGCGCACCTTCTGCGCGCAATGTGGCCTGTTCGGCCCACCGCATGCCATGCGTCGTGTGTGCAGGTGTCCGGTACTTCTCTGCCGCTCGGTGAACTCACGCAGTGAGGCTGGTGGCAGTCATTTCGAGGGCCAAGGAGTCTCAGCATCGACGGCCAGCTTAGGTATTGCAGACATCCCTCGTCGCTGGCGCGCCACCACGAAATTTCTTGAGCAGCAAATAAAGCGCAGCCGTCGCCACCGGGTCTCGAAGTCGAATGTCGGCTGCTCGAAGACTGAAATCGCGCAGTCCCAAATGGCTATGCGCGAGACGCTCTGGCCGGGCCAAGAGCGAACAGTTCATTGTTTTGCAAAGTGCGCCAGCGCATAGTCCACAAAGGCTTTCAGCTTGGCTGGCTGCTGCTTCCTGCTCGGGTAGTACAGATAGAACCCGGGGAAGGTCGGCGAAAACTCGCTCAGCACTCGCTTCAACTTCTTGACGCGAATGTGCGGTAGCGCGAGTTGCTCGAACGTGTATGCAAGCCCGAGCCCGTCCGTGGCGGCCTCGATGGAGAACAGGGAGTCGCTGATCGTCAGATTGCCGCCGACCTCAAACTCGACGAGTCGGCCGTCGACCTCAAGCTCCCATTTGTAGATGGCCCCGCTGCCCGAAAACCTGAAACGCACGCAGCTGTGATCCACCAACTCCGCAGGACGGCGCGGCGCAGGGTGCCGCTTGAAATAGGCCGGGGAGCCGACGATGGCCACCGAGACGGGCCCTCCCAGCGGCACCGCTACCATGTCCTTCTGGACACTCTCTCCCAAGCGAACCCCGGCGTCGAACCCTCGCTCGACGATGTCGACATAGCCTTCGTCATTGGACAGCTCGATATGCACGCTCGGATGGGCCTTCAGAAAGCCCGCCAACAGCGGCTGCAGCACCATCGCAATCGAGATACGCGCAGCGTTGATGCGAAGCACGCCCGAAGGTCGGCCCTGAAGCGCATGAAGCTGTTCTCCTGCCTCCAGCACATCACCCAGCGCCGGCCCGATCCGTGACAGATAGGCCTCGCCGGCCTCGGTCAGGCTGACGCTGCGGGTGGTCCGGTTCAGCAGCCGGACGCCAAGTCGAGTTTCCAGCTGGCGAATTGCCTGGCTGAGCGCCGAAGGCGAAACCTCCAGCGCCGCCGCGGCAGCGGAGAAGCCACGGTGCTCGGCCACTCGCCAGAAGGCGACCAATCCATCGAGCTGGTTCAGTTTCATGTCTTGAAGCTTAGCTTCATAAGGTGTGCAGCGTTATGGCATTTTTCTTTTCAGTCAGCCTGCCTACATTCAGGCATCGAAACGGAGAACCCATGACTGACAAGCAAATCTGGTTCATCACCGGTGCAGGGCGAGGCCTGGGTGTGGACATCGCCAAGGCAGCTCTGGATGCCGGCCACGCCGTCGTTGCCACCGGCCGCGACCCCGCGAAAGTGACGGCGGCGATTGGTGCCCACGCCGACCTCTTGAGCGTCAAGCTCGACGTCACGAGCCCTGAGGACGCCCAGGCTGCGGTTCAGGCGGCTGTCGAAAGGTTCGGCTGCATCGACGTGCTGGTCAACAACGCGGGCAACTTCTACGCCGGGTTCTTCGAGGAACTCAGCCCCGAGCAAGTCCGCCAGCAAATCGAGACGCTGCTGTTCGGCCCGATGAACGTCGCCCGCGCGGCCCTGCCTGTGCTGCGCAAGCAGCGTTCCGGTCTGCTGCTCACCATTTCCTCGACTGCGGGCATCAGCGGAGGCATGTTCTGCACCGCCTACGCGGCCGCGAAGTTCGGCATCGAAGGCTGGATGGAGTCGCTCGCCCCGGAGATTGCCCCCTTTGGCATCCGCACGATGCTGGTCGAGCCCGGCTTCTTCCGAACTGAACTGTTGACCGCCGGCTCCACGACCTACGCAGCGCCAACCATCGCCGACTACGGCGAGCGGAGCCAAGCGACCATTGCGGCATGGAGCAGCATGGATGGCAAGCAAGGCGGTGATCCCGCCAAGCTCGCCGACGCCATCGTTCAACTCGCCGGCCTGGACGAACCGCCGGCGCGATTTGCCGGCGGCGCCGACGCCGTACAGACTTTCGAAGCCAAGGCCAAGACCTTGCTGGCACAGGCCGATGCACACCGCGAACTGTCGTCCTCCCTGACCCACGACCAGGCCTGAGGCCCGAAGTAAGCCCCCGCTCCAATCTGAGGAGAACCATCATGAGCACGCTTCACGTCAATGGTCGCGAACAAACGGTCGACGTCGACCCGGCCACGCCCATCCTCTGGGCCCTGCGCGACACGCTGGGCATGACTGGCACCAAGTTCGGCTGCGGCGCTGCGCTGTGCGGTGCTTGCACCGTGCATCTGGACGGGCAGGCCGTCCGCTCCTGCGTCACACCGATCTCGGCCGCCGAAGGCAAGAAGGTTCGCACCATCGAAGCCACGACCGATGGCAGCGACAAGGTCGGCGCTGCGGTGCATGCCGCATGGGTCAAGCATGACGTGGCGCAGTGCGGCTACGGCTAC
>NZ_JBFUIU010000982.1:0-3004 GCF_056401695.1 Variovorax sp. P4_D9 | reverse complement strand
CCAGTGGACCGTGCGCCCGAGCGCCGCCTCGAACTTCTCGACCGTCTGCGACGCGACCGCATAGACCATCTGCTGGTGGAACCGCGGATCGGATTCGGACGGATCGAGCCCGTTGCGCGAGAGGATGCGATAGTCGTTGAGATCGACCGGCGGGTAGTAGCACTTGTTGGCGCCGTCATAGTCGATCACCGCGAACCGGCGCCCGACCGGACCGGGCTTGAGGTTCCGCTCCCAGCGGATATCGACCGACATCACGTTGCCGACGAAGTTGCCGGCGCTCGGGTCCAATGCGTAGACCCGCAGCTTTCGCGTCGCGGGCTCGGGGATCTTCATCCAGGGCGGCGGTGCGCTGCTCTTGACCGCCCGCTTGCGCGGCACTGCGGCGCGTGCCTTCTTGTCTGCCATGCGCGGATCTCCGTTTCTTCTTGGGTGGGCTCCGCCGTCTTCACAGCGGCAGCCGATAGTCGATCCAGTCTTCGTTCACCTTCACCCGCTCGAGGAACTGGCCCCATTCGGCGTCGGACAGGGCCGCCGGCTTCTCGGGGATTCCGAGCTCGAGGTCGAGGACGCGGCCCTTGCAGCGCTCGCCGAGGCGCTCGTAGAGCGAGGGGAAAGGCATGTTCCACTCCATCTTCGCTGCGGTCTTGCGGTCGAGCGGCAGCATCGCGACCAGGCCTTCGTCGGTCATCCGCTCCAGGCCGTTTTCCCGCAGCGTCGCGTTGTGGCTGCCGTGGTGGCCGATCTTGTAGAACACGGTGCGCGCGAGCAGTTGCTCCGCCTTGACCTTGCGCGTGACGCCGCCCGAATCGACGGTCCATTCGATGTCGTCCCACGACAGCCAGTTGCCGACCTGTGCATCGGCGGGAAACAGCAGCACCTCGCCGCTTTCCTCGAGCTCGAATGCCAGCACCAGGCTGGTGTTGTTGGTGTCGGAATCGAGCTGCAGGGCGAGCGCGCCCGCGGGGCCGAGCCAGTCGTGCTCGATGCGCCGCCATGCAGGCCCCTGCTCGTAGCGATCACTGAAGAAAGGCGTGGCGCGCGCCTTCTCTTCGCTGATGCGGAACCACTCGTCGAAGGGTTGCATTCCGGCCGTGGCGCCCTGCTCGAGGGCATCGATGGCCGCGAAGAGGCCGAGCTCCGCGCCGCTCGCGGCGGCCAGCTGGTAGACCTCGCTCGCGCCTTTCGTCGGATCGCTCTTCTTGATCCACTTGCTGTCGTGCGGCGGACCGAGCACATAGACCCGGACGCCCTTCGCGCCGGGCAAGGTGAAGGTTTCGCCCGGAAACAAATAGCGCGGCGGGCGGGGCGCCGTGCGCGCCTTGACCCAGTCCATGGCCGACCGGGTGGTGGCGCGCGCGGCGGCGCCTGGGCCGCCAAAGAACTCCAGGAGCGCGTCCAGGCGCGCTGCAGTCTTCTGCGCCGCCGGCTCGTTGACCGCCGCGAACTGCCGGCTCGCCGCCGCGACCCGGTTCAGCGCCACCGCGCGTCGGCCGCGAAGCTCGTCGGCCAGCGGCTCGCCGGGTTTCTCGGTCCAGGCGACCCAGGCCTCGCCGACTTCGAGCTGGTCCTTGTCCAGCATCGGCTGGGCCTGTGCAAAGCCCGAGACGTGGTCCCAGTGCTCGTGCGTGGCAACGATGACGTCGAGCCTGGGCTTCGTCGCGGCCACGATATGGCCCGCGACCTTCTGCATCCTGGCCTTGGCGTCGGAGGTTCCGAGCAGCACGCCGAAATCGATCAGCACATGCACCTCGCCGGCGTCGCCCGGAAAGCTCAGCAGAAAAGAATCGCCGAGACCCTGGCGAAACATGCGGATGCGAACGGAGGCCATGTCGCGTTCCTGCCTCAATGCCGGTGCAGGACCGCGAAGGGCTCCCGCTCCTCGGCACCCGGCGAACCGAAATACGTCGCGGCGAGGCTGCGGCTGCCCTCGTCGATGAAGAAGCGGCGCTGCCGGTTCTTGCGCTCCTCATTGAGCTTCTTCTTGATGCTGTAGCGCACCTCGCCGGTCTCCGCATCGACCAGCAGCGTGCATCCGCCCCGGAAGTAGTAGTCGGGCTTGCGGCCGGCGCGCTCGCTCTCGCCGCCGACATACTGCGGGATTCGCTGCGTGAGTTCGATGACCCATTGGAAGTTCGGCCGGCCCTCCCAATCCATGCGAATCGACGGCCGCAGCGAATGCACTTCGAACGGTAGCTCGGGGTCGATGCCCGCCAGCACCACGCTCTCCTTCGAGAGCCGGGGTTTCAGGTGGGCATGCAGCGCGGCGCGACGATCGCGGGTCAGCTCGAACACGGCTTGGCGATCCTTGGAGAGTCCCCAGGAGCGGATGTCCTTGGCCCATTCCTTGACGATGCCGACCACCACGTGCTCGTCCTCGTCGGGCGCCGCCGTCGCCGCCCGCCAGAGCAGCCCTTCGACCGAGAAGGCCTGGACCTGCTCGGCCACGATGCCGCGCCGCCGGAAGGCCTCGATGAACGCCACCCGGCGGTGCTCCTCGTCCACCGGATCGTTCTCGAAATCCGCGGTGACCAGGGCGCGCAGGTAGTCGCCGAAAGTAATGTCCACCGGCGGGCAGTAGTCGAGCGCGCGGATGCACATGTCGAGCACCTGGCGTGCCGATTGGGAAGCCTCGTCGGTGAGCCGGTCGACCAGATCAGGATGCAGGCTGCCCTCGGGTGTCACGCCGGTGCCGCCGCTCGCGATCCGGAAGAGATCGGCGACGCGGCTCTTGTAGATGGAGAGGAAGGCATCAAACACGGCGGCCACCAGCACCGCGCCGCGCTCGTGCGGCTCGGACGAGCGCTGGTAGTCGCCGGCTTGGCCTTCGAGGCGCTTCCAGCGGCCGGTCTGCTCGTCGACCGCGCCGATCGCGCTCCGGAGCGCACCCCGGCTGCCGATCGCCTGGCCGAATTCCTGCGCCAGCTCGCCAAGCTGGCTCTGGCCGGCGAGGTCTCCGCGCGTCGATGCAATCTGGTGCCGCAGCACTTGCGGCAGCGAGAAGTGC
>NZ_JBFUIU010000981.1:0-3010 GCF_056401695.1 Variovorax sp. P4_D9 | reverse complement strand
GCACAGTGGCGAACGACCGCTCCAAACAGCCCAACCAGCACGACATCCTCACCGGCACGCGACCGGACGGCAGCGCGCCCGCGTCGTTCCCGAACCAGCCCGACATGACCTGCGGCGAGTGGACGAAGAACGGCGCCGGCTCGGCCATCGTCGGCCACTTCGACCGCTCGGGTCCCAGCCAGGACCCCTGGGCGGTGTCATGGAACTCCTCGCACAACACCGCGGGCTGCGGCAAGGATGACCTGCCGAAGACCGGCGGAGCCGGGCTGTTCTACTGCTTCGCGGCGGATTGATCCGCCTCGGCAGGTGCAGATCCACGGCAAGCTTTGAAAGCGCGTCGACACGTCGCGCGGCTGCACTGGGAGGAAAGTGAGCGGTCGGTCGCGGATCGCCAACATCCCCTTTCTCGCCAGAGCCGACGCACGTGAAGCTTGAGTCGAAGGTCGGCTCAGGGTCGGGAGCCCCAGTTGGCGGACTGTGGAAGCGTGGAAGCTGCCACCGGTGGGTCAGCCCCGTGGGTGCGGGCTCATGTCACCGGCTTGACGTCCAACGTCCGGCAGGTTCCGAGGCACAGCGGCCATCCGCCTGGGCGATCGACGAATGGCAGGTTCCGGCGGCGGCTGTCGCTCAATCTCGGAGCCTGAGTGACAGCAGCCAGTCTTGAGCTGCCGCCCGATTGGCGCGGTCCAAGGACCGGTGATGGCCGGGACTGCCTGTTCGCCAAACTCGCCTATAGCGGTCGTTGGCCAACCGGGCCGATCGCGCCGAAGGTCAGCTGTCAGGCACGGCCGCGAATTGGTGCTCGCGGCCACTACCAGCCACTAATGTGAATGCCAGAAAGCAGCCGTACGACCCCGCTCTCAACCCCTTCCAGCCATTCGGTTTCCTGAACTGGTCGACAAATGTCAGTCACTCGCCCGGTGCGCCTGAAGAACGGCCCGGGGCAGGCAAGCGCGGGCGTGGAACATGCGCGACCACCCGCTCCATGAACTCAATCGACGACATCACCAAGTGCGTCGTACCCTACGCATTCGACATTGCCCGGCGGCGTTGAACTGCGCGCATTTCGCAGGTCAACGGCGCTCCCCGGCGCGTTGGCAATCTCCCGCAAGCACTTTTGGCTTGTCAACTCGCTGTCGCCGGATCATGCTCTCTCACTCACTCCCGCGCTGGGAAGCGGGCAAAAGGGCACCGATGCTCTATGAATTCGATAAGCTCTTTGTCCTCAGCGACCTGCACCTGGGAGGCCCGCCGGGCCGTCGCGCGTTTCGCGAACAGGACGCCTTGGTCTGGCTGATCAACCTGGCGCGTGAAGACGCGGCCCCGCGCGTGGCCATGGTGATCAACGGCGACATCTTCGACTTCCTGGCCATTCGACCCGACGCGGCAGCCTACATCTTGCGCAGGTACAGCCGCGTCTCGGCATGAGGCGGCACGCCGAGGTAGTGCTCCAACGCGCGTCCGCCGGCGGGACCAGGAGAGTGGTTCTTGCCGATGTCGGGCCCATGCATGCGGAGCCGCGCGCGGCGCGTGCCGTGATCCCGGCGCGGAAGCGGTCCGCGGCCGCGGCTCACTCCGGCTTTGAGTCGATCGACTTCAGCACGACGCCGATTGCAAGATTGCAACGTCAAGTTCGGACACGACTTCAAGGGCATGCGCCAGGCCGCGATGGCCGCCGAAGTCGAAGCCCGCACGGGCGTGCGGCCTAACGCTTCCTGGTGCAGGAGATGGTGAGCGGCGGTACCGAGCTGATCCTCGGCATGCACCGTGACGCCCTGCGCAGCGCGATCCTGCTGGGCATTGACGGCCGAGCTGTTCAAGGACACCACCATGCGCTCCCACCGCAGGGTGGCCTGAGCCGCGCCAAAGCGCTCGCGTTGTTTTGGCGCGCAGTGCTTCAAATCGGGCGCCGTTACCGCGGCCTCCCAAGGTCAATTGCGCGCTATTTGATCTGCAGGATGACTGAACCTTCGGTAACGGCGGGCGGATGCGTGCCCACATTCGAGGCATTCTTCTGAATCCAATCGCGAGCGATTCTCACGCTTTCGTCAGCACCTTTCTTGTCTTGGCACACGGTGACCGATATACCGCCATCGGCCGTGCGCAGCAAGGTGTAGCTCACCAAGCCGGGTACCGTCCGAATGGCGGCTTCGACGTCGGACTTGCGCTCTTCCAACAGGTCAAAAAGATTCCTTGACTTGAGATTAGCGTAGGTTCTGATGACTGCATGCATATTGCTTCTCCTTGTGATCTGCCGTCCCGACGCCGAGCCAATTATCATGATACGGCCGCGGCTTTATTGGACTGCGATTACGATGGTCGTGCAACCACGATCGGCACAGTGCCGCTCACGTGCCGACCAGGTGATCGAATAACGCGCCGTGACTGCGTGGCGCTGTTGTCGGTCGAAATGGCCACGTTGGTCGCGCCATGGGCCGTCACCGCGGCCTTGGCGCCGCATTGGCGCGATCTCCCCAGGGGTGCCGGAAAGCAGATGCTCGAGGCAGGTCTGAGCACTGTCCTCACCATCCAGGTCGGATCAAAAAAGGTGACGCAAATCGGAGCGCGAGCGGGTAATGGTGTCGCAACCGGCGAGAGCATGCGACATCAAAAGCGTGTAAGTCCGCGTCGTGCTTAGCGCKGCACCATCATCATCCGCTGACCGGCAGGAGTGGGCCGATTCTGTTGAAAAACTCGGATTCTGCGGCGCGGCGCGCTCGATTTCTGCGTAGGAGACGTCGAAGGTGCACTCGATGTGCCGGGCGACCAACCGCAGCACGAAACTCGCCTGAGCGCCTCTACGCGGCTCTGATGAACATCGATGCAAGACGCGTGCTCTGCGCCCGACATTTGGGCGTCGGCAAGCCTTGTCGCTCGATCGAGTTTTTCAACAGAATTGGCCCTGAGGCGACGTTCACAGGAAGAAGCTAGTACTCCGGTGCATTGCGGAAAGGTCCGAGAGCGACGTGCGCGCGGGGGCTACAGGCTGGCGGGCGCTACACCCTGGCGG
>NZ_JBFUIU010000980.1:0-3025 GCF_056401695.1 Variovorax sp. P4_D9 | reverse complement strand
CGTGGATCCACTGGTCATCGCCCGTGCAGTGGGCGAAATGGTCGATGCGCGGCTGGTCGAGCAGCGCAGGGGTCGAGCAGCCGAAGTCGTGACCGAGATGGTCATGCAAGGTGTCGACGCGAAAGTTTGAAGGACAGGCCATTGGAGGGCTCCGGGTAGAAGGGTTTGAAATGGAAGTCAGTCGGCCGCAGCGCCGAGGTCGACCTCGACGCKGCCGCGGTGGAAGCGAACCGGGTAGGTGTGCAAGGCGAAGCCGCCCGCGCCGCGCATACAACCGGTCGCGAGGTCAAAGCGCAGGCCGTGCGCGGGGCACTTGATCGTGGTGCCGTCGAGTTCGCCCGCCGCGAGCGACGCGCCGGCATGCGGGCAACTGTCGGCGATCGCGTGCACGGCGCCGTCGATGCGGAACAGCGCGATCTCATGACCGCCGCGGCGTGCGAACCAGCGCCCGCCCTCGCCCAGGTCCTGTTCGCCGAGCACATCGGTCCACTGTGCGCATTCGGCAGTGACGTACGTTGGCCCGCTGGCGCAGGGGTGATTGAAATTCGACATGGCGTTCAGGCCGGCTGGTGGGCACCGTCGAGGCAATGGCGTGCCGTGTCCCGCTCATAGCCGCGCGACGCCAGCACCGGCGTGGGTGATTGGGCTTGGTCGTGTTCCATCGGATGTCTCCTGAAGTTGGTGCTGCGGGTGTCTTCACGTCGCAGCCGGTTCGAGGAGTGATTGTTCCGATTGGGGGATTTGCCGATTGACCAACGGTGCCACGCATTTAACCTACGAGGACAACCTAGGGCTAACCCCATGTCGCATCTCGTGCGCAGCGCCAGCCTCACCAACTACCCCGAGGTGGCGCGTGCGGCCGGGCTCGACCCGTTGGCCCTGCTGGCCGATGTGGGTCTGAACCCGGCCTGCCTGCACGATCCCGATCTGCGTATCCCCAGCGGGGCAGTGAGGGACCTGCTCGAGGCCTCGGCGACCGTCAGCGGACTGGACAACTTCGGCTTGCGCATGGCCGAGACGCGGCAGCTTTCGAACCTCGGGGCGGTGGCGCTGGTAGCGCGCGAGGAACCCACGGTGCGCCGCGTCGTCACGGCGCTGACGCGCTACAGCCATGTGCTCAACGAATCGCTGTTCCTGAAACTCGACGAGGCCGACGGCATTGCGGTAATTCGCGAGGAGCTTCTTGTCGGTCAGGGCGGCTCATCCCGACAAGCGACGGAACTGATGGTCGGGGTCATATTCCGCAATCTGAAGTTCTTTCTCGGACCCGCATGGAACCCGCTGCGGGTCTGCTTCGTGCACGCGCCGCCGCGCGACCTGAGCCTGCACTTCCGAATCTTCGGCTATGCCATCAACTTCGGACAGGACTTCAACGGGCTCGTTTGCACCACGCGCGACATGGACGCACCGAATCCGATGGCCGATCCGGTGATGGCGCGCTACGCGCGCCAGATTCTCGGATCCACGAGCGGTTCGGGCCGCATGAGCGCGGTCGACAACGTGCGCCACATCCTGCTCGTACTGCTGCCTTCGGGTCAGTGCTCGATCGACCAGGTGGCTCAGCAGTTAGGCGTCCACAAGCGAACCGTTCATCGCCTTCTCTTGCGCGAGGGAACGACCTTTACGGACCTCGTGAACACCATCCGACGCGAACTGGCCGCGCAGTACGTCGACGACGGGACGCGCCCGCTGACGCAGATTGCCGAGCTGCTGGGCTTCTCGGCGCTGAGCGCTTTCTCGCGCTGGCACAAGCAGCAGTTCGGCGAAGTAGCCCTGCGTCGACGGCGTGCGGTCCTCGGTACAGAGCGACCGGCTCCGGGCCGATCGAGCGGCACCTAAGGTCGGCATCTATTTGGGCTCCAACACGAGCCTCGAATGACTCGTGTGGGCCCACAGCTGACATTCAGGTGCAGGTTAGGTCATCCGGTACGCTGTCCTGGAGGGCCAGGGCCGCGTCGACTGGTGTAAGCAGCACTAGGCGTACCGGCACGGCGCGGCCAGCCGGCCCGGCCGCTGCCAGAGCGCGAGGCGCCGCGTCCGGCCGCCCCGCGCGGCATGGTGCTCACACCCGAGGAGCGCGAGGTCCTGGAATTGCTGGCGCGCAAGCTCTCCAACAAGGAGATCGGGCGTGCCAAGCAGGTCGGCGAGACCACCATCAAGTGGGGGCACCCTCCCGCAAGGAGGGGGCTCCAAGGCGCTTCAATCCCTATTCTCTCGTCTGTGAGGTCGCCGAGGCGGCCACTCTTATCACCAACGAGGCCCGGCGAAGGGCAAGCGAACCGCATCCCAGGAGACAAATCATGACCGCAACAACCCAGGCAGACACGGTTCAGGGCGCACCCGCCGTCGTTTCGGCCGCAGCGCTGAAGACCTCGATCGAGGTGGAGCAGCTGACCTGCACCATCGGCGTCGAGCTGTCCAACGTCGACCTGGGCGCCGGCGAAGCGACGTTCTGACGTCACCCACCCCCGTCTCAACTCATTTTTCACGCAACAGAAGGACGAACCATGAACTTCCTCGACGGATCGCTGTTCCCCGAGAACCAGGACAAGCTGGTCATCACCGCCGCGCCCTACGGCCCCGAGTGGGTGCCTTCGGACTTCCCGCAGGACATCCCGGTCACCATGGAGCAACAGGTGCAGAAGGCGGTCGACTGCTACAACGCCGGCGCCACGGTGCTGCACCTGCACGTGCGCGAGCTCGACGGCAAGGGCTCCAAGCGCCTYTCSAWGTTCAACGAGCTGATYGCCGGCGTGCGCAAGGCCGTACCCGACATGATCATCCAAGTGGGCGGCTCGATCTCCTTCGCCCCTGAGACCGATGGCTCGTCCGCGAAGTGGCTGAAGGACGACACGCGGCACATGCTGGCCGAGCTCGACCCGAAGCCCGACCAGGTCACGGTCACCGTCAACACGACGCAGATGAACGTGCTGGAGCACATGGAGGCCGAGGACATCGCCGGCACCTCGCTGGCCGAGCCGGCGAACAACGCGGCCTACCGCGAGATGATCGTGCCCTCCGGGCC
>NZ_JBFUIU010000979.1:0-3027 GCF_056401695.1 Variovorax sp. P4_D9 | reverse complement strand
CCGGAGATGGATCCGGAGACGGGCATCACCTACCTGTCCAACGACCTGCAGCGCACGCGCCTGATGGTGTCGCTGGAGGACGTGCCGAGCAGCTCGAGCTACCGCGGCCAGCAGCTCAACGCCATGTCGGAGGCGGTCAAGGCCCTGCCGGCGCAGTACCAGGCCGCCGCGATGCCTTTCCTCGTGTCCCTCATGGATACGCCCTTCAAGAAGGAGCTGGTCGAGGCCATCCGCGCTGCGGCCGCGCAGGAGAGCCCGGAGGCGATCGAGCAGCGCATCAAGCAGGCCGTGCAGGACGCCCTGGCCAAGTCGGGCGCGGACATCAAGATGCGTGAAGTGGCCCTCAAGGAGCGCAAGAGCGCCAGCGAGATCAAGGAGATCGAGGCCCGTGCGGTGCAGATCGGCGTGCAGGCCGCCTTCAGCGCCATGCAGGCCGGCGCCCAGGTGGCGGCCATGCCTCAGATTGCGCCGATCGCCGACGTCGTCATGCAAGGCGCGGGATACACGCGCCCGAACCCAATGGGCGACGACCCGAATTTCCCGACGCCCGCCGGTGGAGTGCCAGCCGTGAATCCCGCCGCGGTGCCGCCGGTGCACCAGAACACGAGCCCGGAGTTTCCGCCCATCCCGAGCCATGGCGCCTCGCCCATGACTGGCATTGAGACGGCCAGGACGGCGGACAACCTGCCGCAGGGAGCGCCAGCGTGACAGGAGATCGGCTGAAAACTCAGCCGATGTCGACGCCCGCGCGATTCCCGCGCATCCGCGACATCACCCTCGACACCAGGCTCTCCGACGACGGTAGCAAGGTCGAAGTGGTCGCGTCGTGGAACGGCTTGCGCTCCGTCTGGTGCCGCGTCAACGAACTGCAGCACGAGCCGCTGCCCAGCGGTGAAGTCGCTCAGTGTCAGCAGCTGGCCATTCGCATGCTGCGCATTCTGGCCTTGGGTCATTAAGGCAAGCGGCCGTCGCGGAGGTGAAAGCACTCAACCTGCCAGAGCTTTTGGTTCTCGGCCCGACCGGCTAAAGTCGRCCAACCGCCGGATTCGGCCAGCGGACATYGAAGTCCAGCTTGCCGTCCGAAATCGGACGTTCGAGCCCTGAGCGCTTTCGCCAGCTAGCCTTCATTGCTCGAAGGCGGGTCTCTCCAAAGGACTTTTGGGATCTCGAAGTCAGTACATACGACCCTCGGCGCCCACCTCAATCGCCGATTGGGACGTTCACTTGGTCAAACTCAGGCTGATGCATTGACGTTCAAGCGGCCCGGCGCCCAAGGCCCAGGGAATCGGCTGCGCCCAGGCTTTCTCAGGACCGAGGCAAAGTGGCTCAGTCGTCGGTGTAAACCTGAATCAACACCTGATGTGTGTGCTCGGCCGGGTTCATCGACACTCGGCCGGCCCCCATCGACCGCAAAGACCACATCAGTGCCTCGACCGACGGGCCTGTCGACCCCGTTGCCCCTGCTGCCAACGAAAAGGGGACTATCTTTGGACTTGTGTCTACGCTCGTGCCGCATAAAAATGCGGTACGGCTGAAGCGCTCGCGCAAAGCACGTAGTGGGGGCGTCGCCATGTCGAATCGGTTTCGTTGGATGCGACTCTTGTTGRTCGCTCTGATCGCAGCGGTCTCGCTGCCGGCGATCCCGCAGATACCACCGCATTTACCTGGGACTATCTGCTTCACGCCCTACTTTTGGTGCCCGCTTCCGCAACAGGTGCCTCCCGGGGCCCGCTGCTATTGTCCCGGCCCATACGGCCCCGTTTTCGGCCAGGCTGGTTGACAAAGGCTCGCAACTCCCATGACCGCCGCTACTTGGAGGCGACTGTATGGATTTGACCGCGCGACTTCACGAGGTCCTGTCCTGGGTTAGGAAGGCTCTTTCCGGTGGCGCCTCACCCATCACGGGGGTCGAGCGGCTTGTCGCCGATGGGCGCCTATTAAGCGCATATCTGGCTGCGGCCGGGCTAATGCGGTCACAAACGCTTGACGACCGAATAGCTGCCGTCGACCAGGGCGATCGAAGTGTCGCAGCGGTGGCCCGTCTGCGCCTGGAGGTGAGCAAGGCGACACGAACGGCTAGCCCATACATCGCGCTACTGGACCTGCGCGCGCACAAGAGCCCTTTTGAGCGAGGCTTACGCACTTGGCGGAGCAAGCTCACAAAGGTCATCGTTTCCCTACTCACGCTACTCCTTGTCTTCAGCGTCGTAATCGGCTTCGCCATCTACGAGCATGTCGTCCGCGACATCACCGAAGCGCAGCGCATCCTGGCTCAAAACCCGACGCAGAAGATCGGTGATCTTCGAAGAATGCTTCAAGAAGGAGCCCTTAACGACCCCAGAAAGGCGTACTACTTGCAATACCAAAGAGCCGAAGGCGAGTTGCGGGCGATGTTCGACAGCGCCGACGACATCATGAGACGCAGCTTGTTGACCGACAGCGGAAGCGACAGTTCCAAGGGCCTTTTGTGCAAGGTGTACGGATTGATGTGGCTGGAATTGTTCGGCAGGAGCCAGCCCCGCAGCAGGATGCCAAACGGCGCAGACGCAGAGAATTCGGCGAGCACAGCTAGCGGGCTCGCGAATGGCGTCGCCAAGCAGGGCGGAGCGATTGGCAGCAAGCAAGTTGTGGCACACGACAAGGTGGCGGAGCCGTCAGGACTCTGTGAGGAGGACTTTGGTGTGGCGGGACAGCTTGCGAGCGCGGGCTTTGGGGGTGTCGTCGACCCGCCAGACGCCGCTCGTGCGGCCGGTCGAAATGAAGGTGTGGCTGACCTCAATGCAGCGACGCTCACCGACCCCTCCCAGGCGTTCGAGCATTGCAGGAACAACGGAGCAAATTTGAGGAAATTTTACGAGCAGGCCAGCAAGGAGTTGCTCGCGCTTCAAGTCGACAACCTTGATGACTATTGCCTATCGCTGTCCCTTGGCGTTAACACGCTCCGGTACCGATCCGCTGCCATCATCACCACCATACGGAACTTGCAGGATGAGTTGTTCTTGATCGGCGTGCTGCTCTTACCTATGG
>NZ_JBFUIU010000978.1:0-3029 GCF_056401695.1 Variovorax sp. P4_D9 | reverse complement strand
GGCCTCGCCTTCGACCGGCACGCCCTGACGCTGCAGGTCGGCGACATCGCGGTAGACCGTGCGCTCCGACACCTCGAGCCGCCGAGCCAGGAAGGCGGCCGTGGTGAGCCGGCGTCCGCGAATAAGCTGGACGATCTGGAACAGGCGGTCGGCACGGCGCATCGGTCGAGCTTAACGCTGCTGAGATCCCTTACACGACCCCGATGTGGATCGCCACTTCGTCGGGGCCGCTGTAGGCCTCGAAGTCGCTCCGATAGCGGCGCTGGATCTCAGGATGGGCTTCGAAATAGGCCCAGATCGTCTCCCAGAGATCGATCACCATTTGCGGCATCTCTCCCTTGGCGCTGAAGACCAGGTAGTTGCCGCCTTCGATGCGCACGCTCGCGGGCCCGTCGGCCACGGCGACGCCGGTCGTGATGTCGAAGGCGCCGTGGACGTCGGCCTCGTAGCCCGAATAGACGCCGTAGAGCCGCATGTCGTCGACCCGGTGCGGCGTCTTCTCATAGATCCGCTCGCCGAAGAAGCGGTCCCAGAGGGTGCCGATGCGCGCGGCCTGGGGATCGCTTTCATCGCGGTTCGTGGTGCGCGCCGTGAGTCCGGCCACCTGGAAGGAGTCGAGGCGTTGAAGTTGGGGTTGCATGGTTTTCTCCATCATCGGGTTCAAAGGCCGAGGCCTTGGCGATCGGCATTCATGACGGTTGCGATCAGACGGAAATCATGGTCGTTGACTTCGAGGATGCCGAAGCGGAACTTGGCGCCCCAGCGTTTCGGATCGTCGACGAAATCGAAGCGGTCGATCAGCGGCAGGATGGGCCTTTCGCGCGCCGCGGCGTAGCGCACATCGCGCCGCCACGGCACGAAGCCGTTGCCCATGTCGACCTCGTAGGGCGCGTCGCCCTGCACGACGCCGATCGAAACGAAGCTCTGCAGCCTGTCGGCGACGCCGAGATCGGTGGTCGGCGCGTAGTAGGCCACGCGGTCGCCGGCCTTGATGCGCTTGAGAGGGGCCAGCTTGCCGTGTCCGACCTGCATGAAACCGCCTGCGGGATTGTCGCGCCCCCGGCGCGCATGCGCCGCGCTGGCGACGGCGATCCAGTTCCTGTGTGTCGGGGTGGTCATGGTTTCAGGCCAGCGCGTGCAGTCCGACTTCGTTGCCCTCGGTGTCGCGCAGCACGGCGAATGAGCCCATGTCCCCCGGCAGCGCCGTCTTCGGTGTCACGATCTGCCCGCCTGCCGCGGCCACGCGCGACAGTGCGGCGTCGATGCTCGGCATGCAGTCGAGATAGATCCGGACGCCGCTGCCCGCCGCGGCGGCGCGCGGGCTGCCGGCCATCAGGCAGCCGCCGGTGGCCGGTTCCTCGTAGGGGAAGATCGCCATCGGCTCGCCGCCCATGTCCTCGCGCTTGAGCGCGCGGCCGAGCACCTTCTCGTAGAAGGCCTGGGCCCGGTCGAGGTTGGCGACGGGAATCTCGAACCAGTTGATGGTGGTGGCAGTCATGGAGCTCTCCTCGGTCAGTGATTGGAGCCTCCATGCTGCGCGGAGCCTGCTGACAGCGTATTGTCAGCAGGCTTCAGCAGGACACAAAAAAGGCCCGCGCGCAGCGCGGGCCCGTTCAACCTGGGGGGCGAACTAAAGAACTTCGCTCGCGAAGTCGGCGAGGCGAGAACGTTCGCCGCGCGCCAGCGTGATGTGCCCGCTGTGCGGCCAGCCCTTGAACTTGTCCACGGCGAAGGTCAGGCCCGAGGAGCCTTCGGTCAGGTAGGGTGTGTCGATCTGGGCCAGATTGCCCATGCAGATGATCTTGGTGCCCGGGCCCGCGCGGGTCACCAGCGTCTTCATCTGCTTAGGCGTCAGGTTCTGCGCCTCGTCGATGATCACGTACTTGTTCAGGAAGGTGCGGCCGCGCATGAAGTTCATGCTCTTGATCTTGATGCGGCTGCGGATCAGCTCGTTGGTGGCCGCTCGGCCCCATTCGCCGGCGCCGCCGCCGTCGCCCTTGGCCAGGAACTCGAGGTTGTCGTCGAGCGCACCCATCCACGGGCCCATCTTTTCTTCCTCGGTGCCGGGCAGGAAACCGATGTCCTCGCCCACGCTGACGGTCGCGCGGGTCATGATGATCTCGGTGTAGCGGCGGTCGTCGAGCACCTGCGTCAGGCCCGAGGCCAGCGCCATCAGCGTCTTGCCGGTGCCGGCGGTGCCGGTCAGCGTGACGAAGTCGACCTCCGGGTCCATCAGCAGGTTCATCGCGAAGTTCTGCTCGCGGTTGCGGGTGTTCACGCCCCACACCGCGTTCTTGACCGAGCCGTAGTCCTTGAGCGTCTTGAGCACCGCGGTCTTGTCGCGGATCTCGGTTACGCGCGCATACATGCTGGGCTCGCCGGGCGCCTCGAAATACACGAACTGGTTGATGTAGAGGTTCGGCACGATCGGGCCGCTGACGCGGTAGAAGGTGCTGCTGCCGCTCTGCCAACTCTCGACCGTCTTGCTCTGGCGGGTCCAGAAATCGCCCGGCAGGGCCAGCGAGCCGGCATAGAGCAGATCGCCGTCTTCCAGGGTCTTGTCGTTCTGGTAGTCGTCGGCGGCGAGCCCGAGCGCGCGCGCCTTGACGCGCATGTTGATGTCCTTCGACACCAGCACCACTTCCTGCTTCAGCCGGCCCGGTGCATCCACGGCATAGAGATCGCGCAGCGCCTGCACCACGCCGAGGATCTGGTTGTCGGCCTTGCCCTGCGGCAGGCTGGTCGGCAGCGTGTAGTCGAGCGGCGCGGTCTGGAAGAACAGCTTGCCGCCGGCCTCGCGATGGCCCGTGGTGTCGAGCTTCAGGCCCTTGCCGATGTCGGCGCCCTGCGCGCCGGCCAGCGCATCGAGCGTGCGGCTGGTCTGGCGGCCGTTTCGCGCGACTTCGGTGGTACCTTTCTTGTGGCCGTCGAGTTCTTCCAGCACGATCATCGGTAGGAAGATGTCATGTTCCTCGAAGCGGAACAGGCACATCGGATCGTGCAGCAGCACGTTGGTGTCGAGCACGAAG
>NZ_JBFUIU010000977.1:0-3034 GCF_056401695.1 Variovorax sp. P4_D9 | reverse complement strand
AGCTGCTTCTTCTTGGCCTTCATGATGTTGGGCAGGGTGACGTAGCGCGGCTCGTTCAGGCGCAGGTCGGTGGTGATCACCGCGGGCAGCGAGAGCGAGATGGTTTCCAGGCCGCCGTCGACTTCACGGGTCACGTTGACCTTGTCGCCCGCCACTTCGACCTTCGAGGCGAAGGTGGCCTGCGGAAGGTCGGCCAGCGCCGCCAGCATCTGGCCGGTCTGGTTGGCGTCGTCGTCGATCGCCTGCTTGCCCAGGATGATCAGGCCGGGCTGCTCCTTGTCGACCAGCGCCTTGAGCAGCTTGGCCACCGCCAGAGGCTGCAGTTCTTCGGTGGTCTCGACCAGGATGCCGCGGTCGGCGCCGATGGCCATGGCCGTGCGCAGGGTCTCCTGGCACTTCGCGTCGCCGCACGAGACCGCGATGATCTCGGTGGCGGCGCCCTTCTCCTTCAGGCACACCGCCTCTTCGACGGCGATCTCGTCGAAGGGGTTCATGCTCATCTTCACGTTGGCGATATCCACGCCGGTGCAGTCGCTCTTGACGCGAACCTTGACGTTGTAGTCGACGACCCGTTTGACGGGGACCAGGATCTTCATTGGTTGACTCCGAACTTATTGATAGACAGTATCGATCAAGACTGTACACTACCGTACGACATGAAGGCAACAAGGCAAGCAACCTACAGGCATCGGCGGCCGTGATGCCGTCCCACGACAGGCCCACGCGGGCCGAAGGCCGTCAGCTCGCTGCTCTTCTGCTTCTTGTCACGGCGCTTTGGGGGTTGAATATGGCAGCGATGAAGACCATTGCGTCCTACTATGACCCCGCGGTAATGGCGACGGAACGGGCGGGCATCGCTGCAGTGTTCATGGGCCTCATGCTTTGGAGACAGCGTGGGACGCGACGGCGTACGCGAATGACGCGGAATCAGTTTGCGACCGTGATTGCTTGCGCGGTGCTGATGGTCTACTTGAATCAGATCCTACTTTCTGCAGGCCTTGTCCGTACGACCGCCACCAACGCGTCAGTCGCGATTGCTTTGAGCCCGCTGGTGTCGTCGTTGATGGCCGCTCTCATGCTGCGTGATCGCCTGGGGTATCTGCGAATCGCAGGCGTGGCGCTCGGCTTTGGCGGCGTCCTGATCGTCGTGCTTCAGTCTCCTGGTGCTCGCGTGGCGGAAGCGGGTCTGGGCGATGCGATGGTAGTTGCATCGGTCGTCACTTTCGCAGTGGGCGGCGTTCTTGTCCAGCGCCTCGCGAGAGAGACCGATGCGCTACACGCGAGCGCGATGATCTATGCGTGCGGCACTCTGATGCTTGCCATGCATACGGCCATCGTCGGCGCGGCAACCAATGTCAAGGCCTGGGTGCCCGGGTTCTGGCCACTGATGCTGGTGCTGTTCTCTTCCTTGATTGCTACGACCTTTGGCAATTTGGCGTGGAACCACGCCATCGTCAGGATAGGCGTGGCGCGGGTATCGCTGTGGTTCTACTGGGTGCCTGTGTTCGGGGTGGGCTTCGCGGCACTGTTGCTCGGCGAGACGTTGACCGCCTGGCACGGTGTGGGTCTGCTGGCCGTCATCGCCGGAACGGCCCTTGGGACTTACAGCCGTGCTTGAAAAAGCGAGGCATCAGGGTATTCCCAATAGATCTCCATGCCGATCGTGCGCTACTGTACGACTTTTGAAGCAACCCTCAATTCGCTTTCCGGAAAGAGAGACCGCATGA
Source organism: Variovorax sp. P4_D9 (assembly GCF_056401695.1). NCBI lineage: Bacteria > Pseudomonadati > Pseudomonadota > Betaproteobacteria > Burkholderiales > Comamonadaceae > Variovorax > Variovorax sp. P4_D9. The sequence continues at coordinate 1,307 of NZ_JBFUIU010000977.1, read as the reverse complement.
CTTTCGAAACCTCACTTCTTCAGTCCCGGGCCCAGGCCATGCGCGCGCAGGGCTGGTGGAAGGACCTGACCATCAACGAATGTCTGGCCAAAGTGCTGGCGGCTACACCCGACAAGACAGCGCTTGTCGCGCATGTCCAGGGCGGAGGGGTGCCGCGCCGCATCACCTATCGCGAGTTGGATGCTTTCGCGGCGCAGGCCGCGTCGAATCTACGCGCGCTCGGCGTAGGTCGAGGCGACGTCGTATCGATGCAATTGCCCAATGTCTGGCAGTTTGTCGTGACGATGCTAGCGGCTGCGCGTATCGGTGCAGTCGCGAACCCCCTGATGCCGATTCTCCGTGAGCGTGAGCTGGTCTACATGCTGGAATTCTGCGAGGCGAAGGTTCTGATCGTCCCAGCCAACTATCGTGGGCATGACCATGCTGCCATGGCACGCGGCATGCTCCCGCAACTGCCACATCTAGAGCGTCTTGTCGTGGTGGGCGAGGATGGCCCCGATGGATTCGAGCAGGTCTTGTTGTCGGGCTCAGATCGGGATGCACCCAGTCTTGCCGATGCGTTGCTCGAGCCGGACGATGTGGCGCTGCTGATGTTCAGCTCCGGTACCACCGGTGCACCCAAGGGGGTGATGCACACCTCCAACACGCTGCTATCGACGCTCTTCACCTCAATCGAGGATCTGCGACTCACCCCGGATGATGTCGTTCTCGCAGCATCGCCCGTCGGTCATCTGATGGGATATGCCTATCTCACCACGATGCCGCTGATTCTCGGCGCCACGGTCGTGTTGATGGATGTTTGGGAGGTCCGCGCTGCCCTCGAACTGATGCGCAGCGAGAAAGTCAGTTACAGCTCAGCCGCAACACCATTCCTTTCAGACCTGGTTGGCGCGGTGGAGGCGGGTGATCCGGGTGCGCCAGATTTCCGGCTGTTCGGTTGTGCTGGCGCGCCCATTCCCCCGGTGCTGATCGAGCGAGCGGCCAAGGCGATGAAGCTGACCGTCTGCTCGATCTGGGGCATGACCGAGGTCGTCGCAGGAACTCTGACGCAGATTGAGCGCGCGAGCGACCTATCGGCCACCGCGGATGGCCGCGCGGTCCGTGGTGTCGAGGTGAAGGTGGTTGATGAAGACCGCAAGCCGGCTCCCGTCGGTACTACCGGTCGTCTCCTATTTCGAGGAAGTTCGCTGTTCGCCGGGTATCTGAAGCGCCCAGACCTAAACGCCGTCGACCCAGAGGGCTGGTTCGACACAGGAGACCTCGCTTACGTGGTGAACGACGAGGGCTACATCCGGATCACCGGATCA
>NZ_JBFUIU010000976.1:0-3046 GCF_056401695.1 Variovorax sp. P4_D9 | reverse complement strand
GCCGCATCCTGGTACGGCAACCACTGCCAGGCCGTGTGCTCGCAAGGATCGAGCCGTGGCACCAGCCGCTCAGGCACTCGGAGACCGAACACGTGCTCGGTATTGCGGGTGACGCCGGGCGCGTAGCGCGCCCGCCAGCGCGGCAGGATCTCGAAGACATTGCAGCGCTGCCAATCGACCAGTGCGGAAGCCAACGCACTGCCCGGGCCACAGAGGATGCCCGTCTCCTCCTCGACTTCGCGGGCGGCGGTGCGCGCCAGCGCTTCGTCCTCGCTGTCCCTGCTGCCGGTGACCGACTGCCAGAGGTCGTCGGCACCGACCCGCCGGATCAACAGCACGTCGAGCGCCGTCGTGTGGATCACGACCAGCACCGATTCGGGAATTTTCCAGGGTCGCTCGCTCACTGGAGTACCTTCGTGCTTCGCACTGCGGTGCGAGCTTGCTTGGGGCGGCCCGGCGCGGCGCTCATGCAGGCGCCCTGCGGCTGCCTCAGGCGTTCTGCGGCGCGTTGCGCAGCTTGATGTGCAGCTCGCGCAGCTGCTTCTCGTCGACCGGGCTCGGCGCCTGCGTCAGCAAGTCCTGGGCGCGCTGGGTCTTCGGGAAGGCGATCACGTCGCGAATCGATTCGGCGCCGGTCATGAGCATCACCAGGCGGTCGAGGCCGATCGCGATGCCGCCGTGCGGCGGCGCACCGTACTGCAGCGCGTCGAGCAGGAAGCCGAACTTGAGCTGCGCGTCCTCGGCGCTGATCTTGAGCGCGCGGAACACCTTGCTCTGCACTTCCTCGCGATGGATACGCACCGAGCCACCGCCCATCTCGATGCCGTTGAGCACCATGTCGTAGGCCTTGGCGATGCACTTCTCGGGCGCCGTGTCCATCAGGTCCTCGTGGCCGTCCTTTGGCGCCGTGAACGGATGGTGCACGGCCGACCAGCGCTGGCCTTCCTCGTCGAATTCGAACATCGGGAAGTCGACCACCCACAGCGGTGCCCAGCGGTCGTCGAACAGGCCGTTCTTCTTGCCGAAGGCGCTGTGGCCGATCTTCACGCGCAGCGCGCCGATGGCGTCGTTGACGATTTTTTCCTTGTCGGCGCCGAAGAACAGGATGTCGCCGTTGCGTGCACCCGTGCGCGCGATGATTTCGGCCAGCGTGCCGTCGTCGAGGTTCTTCACGATCGGGCTCTGCAGGCCTTCGCGGCCGACCTGCGCGTCGTTGACCTTGATGTAGGCCAGGCCCTTGGCGCCGTAGATCTTGACGAACTCCTGGTAGGCGTCGATCTCGCCGCGCGACAGCCCGCCTTCGGCACCGCCGCCCGGCACGCGCAGCGCCACGACGCGGCCGCCGGTCATGGTGGCCGCGTTGGAGAACACCTTGAACTCGACCCGCTTCATGAGCTCGGTGAGCTCGGTGAACTCGAGCTTGACGCGCAGGTCGGGCTTGTCGGAGCCGTACCTGAACATCGCGTCGGCGTAGCTCATGGTCGGGAAGACCGGCAACTCGATGCCGGCGGCATTCCGGAACACGTTGCGGATCATGCCCTCGAACATCTCGCGGATCTCCTCCTCCGAGAGGAACGAGGTCTCGATGTCGATCTGCGTGAACTCGGGCTGGCGGTCGGCGCGCAGGTCCTCGTCGCGGAAGCACTTGACGATCTGGTAGTAGCGGTCGTAGCCGGCCACCATCAGCAGCTGCTTGAAGAGCTGCGGCGACTGCGGCAGCGCGAAGAAGCTGCCGTCGTGCACGCGGCTCGGCACCAGGTAGTCGCGCGCGCCCTCGGGCGTCGACTTGCCCAGCATCGGCGTCTCGATGTCGATGAAGCCGTTGGCGTCGAGAAACTTGCGGACCTCCATCGTGACCTTGTAGCGCAGCATCATGTTGCGCTGCATGGCCGGACGGCGCAGGTCGAGCACGCGGTGCGTGAGGCGGGTGGTTTCCGAGAGGTTGTCGTCGTCGAGCAGGAACGGCGGCGTCACCGACGGATTCAACACCTTCATCTCGTGGCACAGCACCTCGATCTTGCCGCTCTTGAGGTTGTCGTTGATCGTGCCTTCGGGCCGCGCACGCACCAGGCCGGTGACCTGCACGCAGAACTCGTTGCGCAGGCCTTCGGCGGCCGCGAAGGTGGAGGCGCGATCCGGATCGCAAACCACCTGGACATAGCCTTCGCGGTCGCGCAGGTCGATGAAGATCACGCCGCCGTGGTCGCGCCGGCGGTTGACCCAGCCGCACAGGGTGACGGTTTGTCCGAGGAGGGCTTCGGTCACGAGACCGCAATAGTTTGAACGCATGGCCATAGATGGATTCCGGCGCCGCGAAGGCGCGTCTTTGTCTTTATTTGATCGCGATCGCCGCGGGGCCGCCGGGAACGACCACCCCCATCGACACGATGTACTTGAGCGCGTCATCCACGCTCATCTTGAGTTCGATGCAGTCGCTGCGCTTGAGCATCACGAAATAGCCGCCCGTCGGGTTGGGCGTGGTCGGCACGTAGACACCGAGATAGTCGCCGCCGCCCAGGTGGCCGACCACCTCATGGCCCGGCGTGCCGGTCACGAAGGCGATGGTCCAGGCCCCGGCGCGCGGCCACTCGATCAGCACCGCGGTTCGGAAGGCGTTGCCGTTCTCGGAGAACAGCGTGTCCGAGACCTGCTTGACGCTGGAATAGATCGAGCGCACCACGGGAATGCGGCGCACCACGGCATCGCCCCAGCCCAGCAGGCGCTTGCCGACAAAGTTGCTCGCGATGGCTCCGACCGACAGCAGGATGGCCAGCGTCAGCAGCACGCCGAGGCCGCGCACCTTGTGCTCGTTCAGGTACTGCTGCCACGACTCGGGCAGCAGCCACAGCGTCTGGTCGAGCGTGCCGATGATCCAGTTCAGCACGCCGAGCGTGATGACCAGYGGCACGATGACGAGCAAGCCGGAGAGCAGCCATTTGCGCAGCGCGAGCATCCGTGGACCTCAGTCGCTGCCCGAAGAAGGCGCCGGTGCCGGTGCCGCCGCGGGTGCCGGGGCACTGGCGGGAGCGGCGGCCGGAACGGCGGC
>NZ_JBFUIU010000975.1:0-3047 GCF_056401695.1 Variovorax sp. P4_D9 | reverse complement strand
GCCCAGGCCGCGGCGATGCCGAAGACCAGGTTCAACGGCACCGCGATCGCGGCCGTCAGCAGGGTCAGGCGGATCGCGGCCCAGGCGTCGGGCTCCTTGAGCGCCTCGACATAGGCGCCGAAGCCCTTGCGCAGCGCCTCGGCCGCGACCGCGGCCAGCGGCAGCACCAGGAACAGGAACATGAAGACCAGCGCGATGCCGATCAGCGTGCGACGGACCCACGCCGATTCGGTGGTACCGGCCTGCGCGCGGCGGATGGTTCTCGACGGAGCGCTCATTGCGTGGCCTCCGAGCGGCGCCGCTTCCAGCCTTGCAGGCCGTTGATGACCAGCAGCAGCACGAAGGAGATCACCAGCATCACCAGCGCGACCGCGGTGGCGCCCGCATAGTCGTACTGCTCGAGCTTGCCGATGATGATCAGCGGCGTGATCTCCGAAATCATCGGCATGTTGCCGGCGATGAAGATCACAGAGCCGTACTCGCCGATCGCGCGCGCGAAGGCCATCGCGAAGCCAGTCAGCAGGGCCGGCATGATCGACGGCAGGATCACCTTGGTGAAGGTCTGGAAGCGCGTCGCGCCGAGGCTGGTCGCGGCCTCCTCGAGTTCCTTCTCGGTGTCCTCGAGCACCGGCTGCACCGTGCGCACCACGAAGGGCAGGCCGATGAAGATCAATGCGATCACCACGCCCGCGGGCGTGAAGGCCAGCTTGATGCCGAGCGGCTCCAGGAACTGGCCGACCCAGCCATTGCCGGCCAGCAGCGCGGTCAGCGAGATGCCGGCGACGGCGGTAGGCAAGGCGAAGGGCAGATCGACCAGCGCATCGATGATGCGCTTGCCCGGGAACTTGTAGCGCACCAGCACCCAGGCCACGAGCAGCCCGAACACCAGGTTGACCAGCGCGGCGATCAGCGAGGCGCCGAAGGTCAGCCGGTACGAGGCCATCACGCGCGGCGCCGTGACCGCCACCCAGAACTGCTCCCAGCTCATGGTGAAGGTCTTGAAGACCAGCGCCGACAGCGGGATCAGCACGATCAGGCTCAGGTAGAGCACCGCGTAGCCGAGCGTGATGTGGAAGCCCGGCAGCACGCGGCGCGACACGCTTCGGCTCCCCGCAGACGCTAGCGGCGCTGCCGCGGACGACAGCGCCGATGTAGCAGCACCGCTCATTTACTTGGCGCCAGGCGTGTACAGCTTGTCGAACTGGGCGCCGTCATTGAAGTGCACCTTCTGCGCTTCCGACAGGCTGCCGAACAATTCCTGCACCGTGAACAGCTGCAGCGGCTTGAAGGTCGCGGCGTTCTTCCTGAGAACGGCTTCGGAGCGCGGGCGCAGCGCATGCTTGGCTGCGATTTCCTGCGCTTCTTCCGAGTAGAGGTAGTCGAGGTAGGCCTTGGCCAGTTCGCCGGTGCCCTTCTTGTTGACCGTGCGCTCGACGATCGCGACCGGGTTCTCGGCCAGGATGCTGATCGACGGATACACCGCATCGACCTTGCCGGAGCCGAACTCGCGGTCGATCGACACCACTTCGGATTCGAAGGTGATCAGCACGTCGCCGATGTTGCGCTGCAGGAAGGCGGTGGTCGCATCGCGGCCGCCGCGCGCCAGGATCGGCACGTTCTTGAACAACTTGCCGACGAACTCGGCCGCCTGGGCGTCGGTGCCGCCCTTCTTCTTCACGTACCCCCAGGCCGCCAGGTAGGCGTAGCGGCCGTTGCCGCCGGTCTTGGGGTTCACGACCACCACCTGCACGCCGGGCTTGATCAGGTCGTCCCAGTCCTTGATGCCCTTCGGGTTGCCGTTGCGGGTCAGGAACAGCATCGTCGAGGTGGTTGGCGATGCGTTGTATGGGAAGCGCTTGGGCCAGTCCTTGGCGACCACGCCGGCATTGGCCAGGAAGTCGATGTCGGTCGAGGTGTTCATCGTCACCACATCGGCGTCGAGGCCGTCGGCTACGGCCCGCGCCTGGGCGCTCGAGCCGCCATGCGACTGGTCGATCTTGACGTCCTTGCCGGTGGTCTTCTTGTAGTTGGCGACGAAGGCGGTGTTGTAGTCCTTGTAGAACTCGCGCGCCACGTCGTACGACGCGTTGAGCAGCGTCTGGGCCGATGCGGCGCCGCTGGCGGCGAGCACCAGCGTGCCGATGAGGGTCTTGATTCTGGAAGTCATAGGGTTGCCAAGGGTTCGAAATTCTGACGGCCGCTCATCAGCGTGGTCGGCTCGTCGGTCAGCGATTGGAGTAGCGCGAGGCCCAAAGGCCAGTCGCCGTGCCCGGATTCGATATTGATGTGGCCGGCATTCTGCATCCGAACGAATTCGCTGCCCCAGGCGCGCGCATAGGCGCCGGCCAGCCGCACCGGGCAGAAAGCGTCGTTGCTGCTCGCCACGACGATGCTGCGATAGGGCAGCTTGGCGTAGGGCACGGGAGCGAAATCGGACAGCACGGCACGCCGTTCCGGGTCGGCCGGCGCCACCAGCAGCGCGCCGCTGATGCGCGCCGCGGCCGCTTCCGACAGGTGCACGGTCGCGATGCAACCCAGGCTGTGGGCCGCGATGATCACCGGTTCCGGACTCTCGAGAACCAGTTTTTCGAGCGCGGCCACCCATGCGGCGCGGCTCGGCGTGATCCAGTCGTCCTGCACCACGCGTACCGCGCCCTGCATGCGCTCGGCCCACAGGCTCTGCCAGTGTCCGGGTCCGGAATCACGCCAACCTGGAACGATGACGATCGTCGGCTTGCTCACGCGCCGCCCGCCTGCTCGGCGCCGGCGTGACGCGCGGAATCTCGGCGAAGTCGCGTTGGGCAGGTGATGGGGGAGCCGGTCATGGCCGCCATTCTGCAAACCATCGCTTAAACGGCAAACGAATATCTACTTGTTTGGTTATGAGTTTTTCGACATAAGCGCGCTTACTCAGCCAGGTGGTGCGGCTCGGCCCCGTCGAGGTTCTCGGCCAGGAAGTCGATCAATCGACGTACCGCGGGCACCAGGGCCCGACGGGCGGGGAACATGGCGTGGCAGATGCCGGGTTCCGGTCCCCAGCCCGGCAG
>NZ_JBFUIU010000974.1:0-3048 GCF_056401695.1 Variovorax sp. P4_D9 | reverse complement strand
GGCCTCGCATGTGAAGGACGTCGGCGACCTGCTGGTCAAGCTCAAGCTGGCGCTGGCGAGCGCGCCCGCCGGCGCCAGCGACGAAGAACTGCGCAAGCACTTCGCGGCACTGCGCGAGCCGATGCTCGAACTCAGCAAGTGCCGTGATTTCGTGGTCAACCGCGGGCACTATTTCGGCACCGCCGAGTTCAACCGGCAGGAGGGCTTGAGCGCCGACGAAAAGGCCTTCGGCCGCGAGCCCGAACTGAGCGACGACGACAAGCGGGCGCTGATCTCCTTCCTGAAGACCTTCTGACTGCCATCGAAACGCCACGCATGCCCGRAGCCGACGCGAGTGACTGGGACTACGTGATCGTCGGTTCGGGAGCCGGCGGCGGCACGCTGGCAGCCCGCCTGGCCGAGGCCGGCATGCGGGTTTTCCTGCTCGATGCCGGCGGCGACCCACGCAGCGGCGATGCCCGCCTGCCGGACGATTACGACGTGCCGGCCTTCCATGCCTTCGCCTGCGAGAACCCGGCGCTGCGCTGGGACTTCCGCGTGCGCCACTACGCCGACGAGGCGCAGCAGGCCAGGGACTGGAAGCACCAGGCGGGGCAGGGCGTGCTCTACCCGCGCGCCGCCGGCCTCGGCGGCTGCACTTCGCACAACGCGATGATCTTCATGCTACCGCACGCCTCCGACTGGAATCGCATCGCACAGCTCACCGGCGACCCGTCGTGGAGCGCGACCCACATGCGCCGCTACACGCAGCGCATCGAGGACTGCCGGCATCGGCCAGTCTGGCGCGCGCTGCGGCATGTCGGGCTGGATCCCACCGGCCACGGCTGGAGCGGCTGGCTGCGGACGGAGAAATCGATCCCGCTGTCGGTACTCGGCGACGAGGGCCTGCTGCGGGTGCTGCGCGAGACCGCGAGCAGCTTCACGCGCAGCCTGCCGACCCCGCTGCTCAGCACGCTGCGGTGGTTGCGCGGCGGCCTGGGCGATCCGAATGCCCGACGCTCGCGGCCCGGCAGCTTCGAAGGCATTTGCTACACGCCGCTCTCGACCTCCGGCCATCGCCGCAGCGGCGTGCGCGAGCGGCTGCTGGAGGTCGCGGCTCGCCACCCCGACCGGCTGCACATCGAGCTCGACGCGCTTGCCACGCGGGTGCTCTTCGATGCCGATGGCGGCGCCTGCGGTGTCGAGTACCTCAAGGGCCCGCGGCTCTACCGGGCGCACGCGATGCCGAACGAGGATGCCGGCACGAGGCGCGAAGTACGGGCCCTGCGCGAGGTGGTCCTGTGCGGCGGCGCTTTCAACACGCCGCAGCTGCTGATGCTGTCGGGCATCGGGGCGGCGGCCGAGCTGCGGGCGCACGGCATTCCCGTGCGGATCGACCTGCCGGGTGTCGGCCGCAACCTGCAGGATCGCTACGAGATCGCTGTCACGCACCGCATGCGGGCGCCGTGGGGGGTGCTCGAGGGCGCACGCTTCGATCGCGACGACTCGCTGTGGCGCCAGTGGCGGCAGCGCCGCAGCGGCATGTATGCGTCCAACGGCGCGGCGCTCGGCGTGGTCCAGCGCTCGCGCGCCGCGCCGGGCCAGCAGGAGGAGCCCGATCTCTTTTGCATGGCGCTGCTGGCCCGCTTCGAGGGCTACTTCAGCGGCTTCTCGAAGTGGATCCGCGACCAGCCCGACCAGTTGACCTGGGCCGTGCTCAAGGCCCATACGCGCAATCGTGCCGGCACCGTTCGCCTGCGTTCGGCCGACCCGCGCGACACGCCGCTGGTGGACTTCCACTATTTCGAGGAAGGCAGCGATCTCGCCGGCGAGGACCTGAAGGCGGTGGTGGAGGCGATCCGCTTCGTGCGCCGCATGAGCGCGCCGCTGCTGAAGAGCGGATGGATCGCCGAAGAGCTGGCACCCGGTCCGTCGATCGACAGCGACGAGGGCCTGGCCGACTACGTGCGCAACACCGCGTGGGGTCACCATGCCTCGTGCTCCTGCGCGATCGGTGCGGCCGGCGAGGGTGGCGTGCTCGACCGCGCCTTCGCGGTGCATGGCGTGAACCGGCTGCGCGTGGTGGATGCCTCGGTGTTCCCGCAGATCCCGGGCTTCTTCGTCGCCGCGGCGATCTACATGATCGCCGAGAAGGCGGCCGATGTCTTGTTGGATGCTGCGCGCCGCACACCTCTTTCGGCAAATTGACGTGGCCCATCGAAGGACTGAAACTTTGTCAACGACGGGGCTTCCCCGCAGGAGTGAGCACATGGCCTATGACGTGCAGCAGCTGCTCGACTTGTCGCAGCAGCAACTCGACGACCTGTTCCGCGCCAGCCCGCCCGGAGAGATTCCAAACGGCGAGGCCGAGGGCACCGCGATCATCGCGCCCGACACCCGCTACACCGAGTCGATCGCGAAGATCATCAATTTCTTCGGCTGGCAGGGGAAGGTGTTCGATGGAAAGAAGGGCCTGCTGAAGAATAAGGTCAGCATCCTCGGCGTCCAGGCCATCGTCGCCAAGGTCTACCTGGGCGACAGCTGGCTCGACGGCAAGCCATGCATCGTGCTCGACTATTCCGACACCTCCATCGTGGCCCTGTGGATCCGGGACGAAATCCGGCTCATCGGGCCCGGCCTCTATCTCGGCAAGGTCTACTGGGGCAAGGAGCGGCTGATCGACTTCTGCCTCAAGTTCTGATGCGGTGACTCCCCAGTCCCATTTCATGGTCATCGCGGCGGTCGCCGATGGCCGCGAGTCCAGCCTGCGCAAGCTGCTGGACACCATGAATCTGAAGCCCGGCATGGCCCACCCCGGCAACGCGCTGATCCCGTTCGGCAGTTTCGAGCGATTGCACTTCGCGCGATTCGCGCTGCTGACCGACGGCACGCTCGGCGACCTCGAGGCCTTCGAGCTGCCGCGGCCCCGCGTGCCGCCACTGTACCTGAGCTTCCTCGGCGAATGCGATGGTCCGGCCCACGCCCAGCTGGCCGAGTTCGCGCAGCTCGCGGACGACGGCCTGCGACGCATCTTCGCGCACTGCGAAGGCTTCGACGCCGACGGCAATC
>NZ_JBFUIU010000973.1:0-3056 GCF_056401695.1 Variovorax sp. P4_D9 | reverse complement strand
GAACTGTGTGGGCCAAGGGAACGGGTCCTCGCAATCGCAACTGAGTTCAGGCGAGCAATAGAAAGGATCGTCATGCCTTTGCGTTGGGTCGATCGACTGGTCTGGAGCCGCACGAGCTGCGCAAGGGCGGCACCTCCATCAATCCAGCGCAATCCGGTCACCCGTCTCGAAATGCCTTAACGCCATGGATCGTGGTCCTGCGACCGAACCCCCTGAAGCGCCACGAAGTCCGCATCAAGTGCTTCTTCGTAGTGGGGGAAGCGGCTCGATGACACGGCGACACATTCAGCAAGGCAGCTACTGTTCTGTATTCTCACTATTGATATTTCCGTAAATCATGACAACCGCCAAGCGCATCGTGCGTTATGTCTCCAGGATCAATACTGGAGAATATTGGCGTGGTGCAAAAGCGATTGAGCGAGGGTGTGTCACGAACACGGGCGAAAGCTCGTGATGCTGTACCAGAGATGGGAGACGGCCTCCCGAAGCCGGCTTGCAGGAGCAGGCTTCAAACCGCCCGGTGCTGCTGCGTTCAAAAGGCGTGGTGGTGAGCGACCGAGGAAAAGTCACCGTGAACGGTGGCAGGTAAGTGTTGGGAAGATGAGCGCAAGCAAACCGTTCGATGATGCGTCGTTAAATCGTTAAGGTGCTGTCAAAACCGGGGTCACTTCGCTGCCCCGGGATCAGTCGGGGCGATACCTGATTACGGACCCGATGGCAGCCGGCGTAGAGGCGGCATGAGCCCAATACAGGCTTTGGTATGGAACGTGAGAACCTTGTTCCGGATGCGAAGGGAAATGACAAATGGCAAACACCATGAGGAAGAATACCGATGCCAGGACGAGGGGCGGAGCTGCCCGTAGTAGTGGCGAAGCCTTTGTAATGAAGGTGGAGCGAAGGGGCAGCATTATCCTGCTGACGAAGGCCACCAACCTCCGGGGATGAGTGGCATGACATCAGCGAAACCTTAATGCATTGCAAAGCGCACGGTTTGGGAGGGTACCTGCAAGTGAAGGCCAACCAGGGTGCTGCCGGCATCGATGATGAGACCATCGCGATGTTCGAGCAGGACCTGTCGAAGAATTTGTACAAGCTGTGGAACCGCATGGCGTCTGGGTCTTACTTCCCACCGCCGGTCAAGCAAGTAGAAATTCCCAAGGCAACGGGCGGCACTCGGAAGCTCGGCGTGCCCACAGTCGCTGACCGCATCGCGCAGACTGTCGTCAAACTTCTCATCGAGCCGATCCTCGACCCGCTATTCCATCTGGATTCGTATGGATATCGGCCGCGGCGATCGGCCAAACAGGCGGTGGCCGTGACCCGACAACGGTGCTGGCAATACGACTGGGTGGTGGAGTTCGATATCAAAGCGGCCTTCGATCAAATCGATCACGGCCTCTTGGAGAAGGCGGTGCGCGCGCACATCAAGGAAGACTGGATTCTGCTGTACATCGAGCGGTGGCTGACTGCGCCGTTCGAGACCGCGCAGGGTGCCCGCCTGGAAAGGGATCGCGGCACTCCGCAAGGGGGTGTGGTCAGTCCGCTCTTGATGAACCTGTTCATGCACTATGCGTTTGACTGCTGGATGCAGCGCACGTTCGCGCAATGTCCTTTTGCTCGCTATGCTGACGACGCGGTGGTTCACTGCCGCAGTCAAGAGCAGGCGACAGAAGTCATGCAAGCCATTGCCTCACGGCTGGCTGAGTGCGGACTGACGATGCATCCCGAAAAGTCGAAGATCGTGTATTGCAAGGACAGCAACCGTACGCAAGCTCATCCGAATGTGACCTTCACATTCCTGGGCTTCACGTTCCGTCCGCGAAAGGCGCTCAGCAGGCAAGGCCGGAGATTCACCAGCTTCCTGCCAGGCGTCAGCACGGCGGCCGTGATGCGGATGCGGCACACGGTGCGCGGTTGGCGGTTGCCACAACAGACGCCGAAAACGCTTGCCGAACTGGCAGCGCAATGCAACCCGACCGTACGAGGGTGGTGGAACTACTACGGAGCGTTCTATCCAACGGCCCTGCGCGAATTCCTTCGGTTCCTTGACCGGAAGCTCGAGCGTTGGGCACAGCGCAAGTACAAGTCATTGCGGCGGCACAAGCGGCGCAGTGGCGAGTGGCTGAGCAAGATGAAGAACGCGTACCCGCGGATGTTCGAGCACTGGCGTGTGGTTGGGACTCAGGTTGGATGATGGGAGCCGTGTAAATTGAGAGGTTTACGCACGGTTCTGCGAGAGACTCTGGGTGAGACTCCTGGGGTCTACTTACCCGGCGAAGAAGCGATTGCGGGCGGGGCGAATGCTGCTGGCCGGCAATCTGATAGGCGCCGAGTGTCATGGCTGCAGTTGAGCCCACTGCGGCCCACAGCCATGGGACAACGTCCACCGACGACGGCACTGGGTCCCTGGCGAACATCAGCAGTCCCATCGTGAAGATGGTCGTGGGACAGGGCAGCTCGAAACTCGGCGCCGCAGGGTATCGGTGGCCGAGCGTCCAACCGAGCGCTGGATAGACCAGGAGCGAAACAGGATGAGCGCCCCAGCGGAGTAACCGACCAACGCCGGCGCCGCAGGTCCAAAAGTAGCTAACACGCCCCCGTTGTCACTGCAGCGTTCTGCTGCGTCTGCCGTCTGGGCGTGGATGGACAAGTACATCGGCGTAGCGTTCGTGGGCGAAGCTGAACGTGCCTCGAAAATTGGTCTTTCAGACTTTCGAGTGGGTAGTTGCTATGCTGTCGGTCGGTTTGCTCATGGAGGGCGAAGCGATGGACAGCATCGATTTGTACCAGCAGCTGCTGGGCCTGGTTGAACATTGGACGGTGCAACGCGTGGAGATGGACGTTCCCCGGGTGCGTGTGGACGTGTATCTGGCGCATTCGCCGGGTGCCCGTTTTGCGTGTCCTGTGTGCGGCAGCGACATCAGCATGTACGACCACGAGGCCGAGCGCAGTTGGCGGCATATGGAGAGCTGCCAGTTCCAGACGGTGCTGCACGCGCGGGCAGCGCGCGTGAGCTGCGCGCAGCATGGCGTGCGAGTGGTCGAGTTGCCCTGGGC
>NZ_JBFUIU010000972.1:0-3057 GCF_056401695.1 Variovorax sp. P4_D9 | reverse complement strand
GCGCACCGCGGCAACTGAAGGCCGAGTTCGTCTTCCCCTATCTGGCCCATGCGCCGATGGAGCCGCTGAACTGCACCGTGCAGACGGGGAACGGACGCGCCGAGCTGTGGGTCGGCACCCAGTGTCCAGGGCTGGACGCCGCGGCTGCCGCGAATGTGTTGGGCCTCAAACCCGAGCAGGTGACGATGCACGTGCAGACGGCTGGCGGTGGATTCGGCCGGCGTTTCGTCGGATCGAGCGACTATGTGGTCGAGGCCTGCAACATCGCGAAAGCCGCTCGGGCCGCCGGCCTCAACGTGCCGGTGCGCACGCTGTGGAGCCGCGAGGACGACATCAAGGGCGGCTACTACCGCCCCATGCATCTGCACCGCGCCCAGATCGGCTTTGACGAGCGTGGCAATGTGCTGGCATGGGATCACGTGATCGTCGGCCAATCCATCACCACCGGCACTGTGTTTGGCGAATTCCAGGTCAAGAATGGCATCGACGCCACGGCCACCGAGGGCATGCGCGATCCCTACCCCGTGCCCATGCGCCTGACGGTGCATCACCCGAAGGTCAACGTGCCGGTGCTGTGGTGGCGCAGCGTCGGCTCCACCCACACCGCCTACGTGATGGAGACCTTGCTTGACGAAATCGCCCGCAGCACGAAGCAAGACCCGGTGGCTTACCGCATGCGCCTGCTTGGCGACAAGCACCCGCGCCACCGTGCCGCGCTCCAGCTGGCGGTGGACAAGAGCGGCTATGGCAAGAAGCAACTACCCGCTGGCCGGGCCTGGGGTGTGGCCGTCCACGAGTCCTTCGACTCTGTGGTCGCCTATGTGGCTGAAGCCTCGCTGCGCGACGGCCAGCCGATGCTGGACCGAGTGACCGCCGGCGTGCACTGCAATCTGGCTGTGAATCCGCGCAGCGTGGAGGCGCAGGTGCAGGGCGCCGCGCTGATGGGTCTGTCCATGTGCTTGCCAGGAGCCGCCATCACACTGAAAGACGGCGAGGTCCAGCAGAGCAACTTCGGTGACTTTTCCGTTCCGAGGATCACCGACATGCCGCAGATCGCTGTGCATCTGGTCCCCAGCGCCGAGCCGCCGACTGGCATGGGCGAGCCCGGCCTGCCCCCGCTGGCGCCCGCCTTCGCCAACGCCATCGCGCGGCTGACAGGGAAGCCCATGCGTGAACTGCCGTTCAAGTTGGCGTGAGACTGGCTTAGAAGACGCCGACGACCTGACGTTCCTCTCGAATGCCCTCTCACCTGATCGACATACTAGGCGCGGCCCCACCCTCCCCTATCACTGCGAGCCGACGCACACCCATCGAAGTCCTGATCACGCGGCTTCGGAGGGTGTCAGATACCTCAGTAAGTTGTGCTTGATCGTCGCAAGCGCCGCGGCAGCCACTTCTAAGTCCCGTTCAGTGACCCCTTCGAGAATTTCCTGGTTCAGTTCCGCTTCGACGTTTCGCAATCGAGCGATCATGCGCTTGCTCGAYGGCTCCAGGAAGACGCGATTGATTCTCCTGTCGGCGGGATCAGCGACGCGCCGTATCAGTCCCGACTTCTGAAGTCGATCGATCAGCCCCCCGATCGCCACTTTGCCAAGGTCAAGTTCTTCCGCAAGGCGGGACTGCGTCATGCCATCCTCTCGGGATAGATAGGCCAGGACCCACCACTGGGATCGAGTTACGCCGAGTGGCTTCATAGAGCGATCAAACGCGCTGCGGCGCAACCGCGATACGTCATGAATGAGAAAGTTGAAGCGCATTTCCCATTCGAGACTACGGGGCACCGCCCTCACGTCGACAGCCTTTTCCGGATTTGGCTTGAGCCTGTTCTTAAGCATGTGCAAAGTCTACCAGCGATAGATCTTCCGACATCGTGACGGACCGGTGCGTCACCGCCGCGATATGCCTCTCGCCGCCCTTCCATGGCGCCGCGGCTGACCCCCATCGCTCGCGCAGGGAGCATCGACGACGCATGCCGACTTCGGCCTCCTTCCAGGCGAGCCGCGAGCGTTGGCCGATGCGATGCCAAATACATATGGGTACGAATCGCGAGGATCGGTTCGCACCTTGGCCTTGACGTGCACAGGCATCCGAAGCAGGTTCGACGTCGATTTGCCCCAGCGAGTCGGTCGAACCCACCGTAGATCCGACCACGATCCGGTTGGGCTTCGAAGAATAAGCTTGTGCGCAAGCGGCAGCACGATCGCGGCGCCAAATAGCCGCGCACTCAGCCCAAGAAGCATCGATCGAAATTTGCTTCTCTCCCGGTGCGGATCAGTGACCGCCAAGGTACGCCGCGCGCACGACGGGATCCTTGAGCAGCGCCGTACCTGTTCCTTCGAGCCGCACCACGCCCGTCTCCAGTACGTACGCTCGGTCCGAGGCGGCCAGCGCCYGATTCGCCATCTGCTCCACGAGCACGATCGTCATACCCGCATGATGAAGCTGACGGATGGAACGGAAGATCTCCGCCGTGATCTGGGGGGCAAGTCCGAGGGACGGCTCGTCCAACAGCAGCAAGCGGGGCTCGCTCATCAGGGCGCGAGACATCGCCAGCATCTGCTGTTCACCGCCAGACAGCGTCCCCGCCAACTGGTTCTGGCGCTCCTTCAGACGAGGAAAGCGCGCGAACTCGCGCTCGACGAGCGAATCCAGGTGCGCCTTGTCGTCGCGGCGCAAATAGCCTCCTAGCAAAAGATTGTCCCGTACGGTCTGGTCTGCGAACACCCCTCGGCCTTCGGGTGACAGCGCAATGCCCAACCGTACCCGTGCATGCACCGGCACGCGGCTGCAGTCGCTGCCCTCGAATAGAACGCGCCCCGCGGCGATCGGTTCAAGACCGGCGATCCCCTTGAGCAGGGTGCTCTTGCCCGCGCCGTTGGCGCCAATGATTGTCACGACCTCGCCAGCTTTCACATGTAGCGAGACTCCCCTCACCGCGCGGATCGCTCCGTAAGATACGTCCACGGTTTCGAGTTCAAGCATGTTGAACCTCCTTGGAAAGCGCTTCGATGGGCGGTTCGTCCGGCTCCTGATCCTCCTCGACGCCCAGGTAAGCGG
>NZ_JBFUIU010000971.1:0-3058 GCF_056401695.1 Variovorax sp. P4_D9 | reverse complement strand
GGATGAACGTGCTCGTTCTTAATTGGCCCGAGATGCTTCGTTGTGATTCGGATCAAGCGTGCACAGTATTCCAACGCAAATTCGTGATTTGATTTGGTGGTCGTTATGAATGACTTGCACGAGCCGTCGCCGCCCGCATCGAGAAGCAACTGCTTGAGGTGTGCTGCCAGATCCATGGAGTTGCCTGAGCATTGAAAGGCACCCGCCTCTTCGGAACAAGGGGTGTTCGAACTTGGATTGCTGAGGTCGCGGCCAGCCTTCCAGTCCCAGGAGCTTTCGAAGCCGCCCAGAACGCGTAGGACTTCCAGCATCACGGCGCGTCTGTGCAGATCGCCTCGCCATGGCCCCAACTTGCCGACAACGCTGGAGTAGATGTCAAAGGCGGAATTCTTCTGAAAGATGTCGTCCGCGGCGCTCCGGCCCCATTCAACAAGCTTGTTGAGAAATGCCTCCGGAGCGGCCCCGCGATTGTGCACTTTTTGCCTGCACGCAATGAACTGAGTCGGGATGGGGCCGTCTTCCGGTAGTGGGGGAGTGTCAGCCGTCAAGAAGGTGTTCACCTCGAAATGCATCGGGTCGTTGAAAGATATTCCCCAAGTGAAGCCGTGAGACTGAAAAACAGGCGCCACGGGCGCAACAGAGGCACCGAGACTACCGTCATCGGAATTGAGGTCGATGGCGATTCCGAAGGCGTGGTTAGAGGGTAGCCTGCTCAGGCCGCCATCCACGGGCTTTCGGAGCCGTTTGTTCAAGGTGCCAGCGCAGGTTTTGATGTGATGGAGCAGGCCGCGGCTTGTAATCTCGTCGAACGCACGAAGCAGCTGGGCATGCCCGCGCTGGTGAAACCGGAGGCGGCCGCCATGGGCGCCTTCGACGTCGGCCAACTGCGGTATCTGCAGAGGCGTGATCTCTGCTTCGTCAAAGCCGCTAATGAAGGAGATGGCGTCGCCGCGTATCCAGTGTTGCTTCGAAGCAGTCCGAAACTGGATGGGGCCGAACAACGGGTGGTTGAAGGTACTTTCCGGCATATGGTCACCTTGCGAATGAGCGAATCGCCTTTCTACTCCACCGTGGGGCATGCGCACATCGTCAACCTTGAGGAAGCGTCCCGAACGGGGCCGTATTTGGAGTCTTACCAGGGAGAGACTGCTCACCGAGGTTGCGGCATGGCCAGGCTGTCGAGTCGCAAACCCACCGGGGGGACTCGATGCTCTTGCCACGGCCATCGACGATACCGAGAGGCTTCTAAAAAGTCTCCCCGATCCGCCCGTGACACCACACGACATTGCCGAAAAAACCCGAGGCACTAGCCTTCGTGGCAAGCTCTATGCGACGGTCAACGCCCTGCTTCCCCTGGCAGTCTATCTACGGCTTCAGATTCGCCTACAGCGCGCGTTACCGTGGCTAGTTGCTTCGGGTGTTGTCGCACTCAGCTGCCTTGCAGTGTTCGGTGTTCTCACTCACGAGAAGAAGGCTGACGACAAGTCCTCGGGAATCGTCGTCAACGCCCTCGGGTCCTCCCCTCCCGCGACGCCCGTGCCCATGCCTGTGTTGCCACCCCTTCGACCAGTCCTGTTCCTAACCGGTCGAGCCGAAGTGTCTGACGAAGGTCTTGTGGCCGTTGAACAGGCCCGCAATGCGCTGCGCCGTCATCCTGAATCGCTGCTGTTGATTCGCGCACACGCCGACACAGTCGCACCGATGTCGCTCAATTCCGCGCTAGCGCGAAAGCGCGCAGCGGCTATCCTCGAGCTGCTCACCGGCGCCGGTGGCATTGCGCCGGCGCGAGTGTATATCGCAGAACTCCCTAAGACCGATTTACCGACAGTCACCGCGTCGGAAGTCGACGAGCAGTCCAACCGCAGCGTCGAGATGGCGCTTGTCCGGCCATAGCGAACCTCCGCAACTCGGTGAAGTTAGCGAGCCCGCAAGCGGACGATACTAGTGCAGTGCGCGTAAAGTAATAGAACGTATCTGAGCCGGCATACTCCCATCGCCCACAACTGGGTGTCCGCCATGCGCATGAAGGCAGGGAGCGCGTTCGGACCGGCCGCGGATCCCGCCCGGGCGGCTGCTGCGCTGAAGAGCGGGGACGGAATGGACGAGTACGAGAAGTACAGGCGCCTGCGCGATCAAGCCGAATGGGATGAGTTCCACGCGCAACGCGCTGGCGGTGGGCGCAAACTGGTAAGGCCTGGCAGCGCGATTCATCCGCGCGCCTACTTTGGCGAGACGCCATTCATGCAGGGCTTCGATCTGCGCATCGCCAATTTGCCCAATCGGCTTCTGCAGTGCAGCTATACGGGGCGCCAGGCACAAGGCTCCGTCTACACCTTCTGGCAAGGCCAGGCGCCCGAGGAGATCGCCTTGCTCATGGCGATGAACCCGAGCGCTTTCGACGGCTTGAAGGATCACGTCGTCAAGGAATGCCCTGCCGACAGCGCGCAGGCAAACGCCATCGCCTCATCGCCTGCCAGCGTCGCCAACACGCCGCAAATGAGCAAGGAGGCGCGCGCGATTGCGAACTCCAGGCCGGTGGATCCAGAGCAGGCGCAGGCCATCAAGGAGCGGAATGCGGCGGCGCGTCAGAAGGCGGACGAACGCAAGATGGCTCAGAACGACAGTTCAGGGCGTGTTCCGAGCAGCACAAAGCTGACATCTACGCCGCACAGATGACCAGGGACAACGCGGCCAGGAGTGCGGCGCATCAGCGGTACACGGAGTGTCAGAACGTCGCGCGCTCGCACTGACTGCAGCGACGAATTTCGGTCTGCTTCGCTGTTGCATGCGCAGCATGAGCGCAGCGCCGGATGCCAGCTTTTCAGACGAGATCTCCGTGCTGACCCAGATGTCGCTCAGCGCGTTAGATACTATGGAAGGGCCGCGGAGGTAAGCCCCCTGGAGTAGAACGAGGATTCGAAGACTCGTTTTTCGAAAGGAGCATGCAAATGAAAGCGCCTGACACAGCCCTTCAGGGGCAGGATACGACGATCATCGGCCGGCTGTATATGGCCTTCGAATTGGGCGACAAGAGCTGGAAGCTGTCGCTGGGTGACGG
>NZ_JBFUIU010000970.1:0-3061 GCF_056401695.1 Variovorax sp. P4_D9 | reverse complement strand
GCACCCACACCCACCCGGAGGTTCAAGCCTGGCTCGCCAAGCACCCGCGGTTCGTCATGCACTTCACGCCCACCAGCGCCTCGTGGCTCAACATGGTCGAGCGCTTCTTCCGCGACATCTCGGAGAACCGCATCCGGCGCGACAGCTTCACCAGCGTGCCCGAACTGGAATTGGCGATCGATCTGTACGTGGCCCACCACAACGCCAACCCCAAACCCTTCATCTGGACCGCCAGAGCGACCGACATCCTGGCCAAGGTCACGCGAGCCAAGGCCGCACTGGCAAGGCGTACAAGATAAGTACATATCTGAGTGGCGCACTACACTAGCGTCATAGTGGCGGCTAGCGCCGCAAGCTTTAGCTTCATGTCTCTCTCTCCTTGGAGGCAGTCGCATGATTGCGAACCGTCCGAGCCAGTATGGACGCCAGTGGATGGCAAAGAAGCAAGGTGCGACGAATCAAAGGCGCTTACGCGACTTTGTGTGCAGTTCCATGGGACGATGCTCAACTGAGACAGAAATCGGCCAAAACCGCATCAGCCCCAGGACCCAGAGATGAACTCCGCACCGCGTGATTGGCCATTCGACAGCCCGCCCAACGTAGCTTGCCTCACGGTCCGGTCCATTGCCGACGGCTTGAAGCCCATCCTCATGGCCACAAGGGATGCGGAAGATGGCGCTTGGCAGTTTCTCACCGGCGACGCCTTCGACGCCGCAGAAGAGATGATGGTCTCGTTGGCAAGCGTCGTTGACCGGGACCCGACCCTGCTCCAACTTGCCGACGTTCAACCAGGCTGGATGGCATGGCGCGAGCATCACGGAGCTCCATGGAGCCGGCAGGCCGAAGCCCAGCAAACGGACGAGTAGCACGACGGGCAGAATGCTGCCAACAGCGGACCTAGGCTGGTCGGCGCCAGCTGCGGATGGTTGGGGGCGTTGACGGTGAGCATGGCGAAGCTGAGTTCCCATTTGCCGATCGCGTTACGCCACGGCGCCCACAAGCCAGCGATGCCTGGCGTCTCGCCTTCCGAGAGTGCGTGAACCGCGACGGGATGGCCTTGCCGGCGCGCAAGGCCGCGCGACGTTCGTGACCTCGGAATTTGATTCGCGCTGAGAGGCGACGCGCCTATGATGCCTTCTCGGGCATGGGAACGGATCCTGCGCCTCCAAACCCTCAGGAGACAGACATGGCCAAGAGGAAGACTGAGTCCGGTGTTTACYGCGTMACGGAGATCATCGGGACAAGTCCGGATTCCTGGGAGGCCGCCGCGAAGAGCGCGGTGGAGACCGCAGCCAAATCGCTGCGCGATCTGCGTGTCGCCGAAGTTTGCAAGCTCGACATGAAGATCGAAGAGGGCAAAGTCGTCGCCTTTCGTGCGAAGGTTTCGCTGTCATTCAAATACGAAGAGTGATCGCTGCCGCCGCCGCGCGGCTTGGTTCGCATCACGAGTTTTTCAACAGAATCGGCCCTGCCGGCGGCTCGTTGAGCCGCCTGTGCCCTCCGGGCGGGCAGCCTACGGCCAACTGCGGACTTTCGCTACGGCCGCTCATTTCGCCGGAAGGAGCCGTACGACAGCAGATTGACACCTGGTCATTCAGCAGCTCCTGCATCAACGTAGTGTGCTCAGTCCGCGCGTCAGTTGAGGCCAGAATGACCGGCCGGTCGGTGCTGTCAAATGTCTTAAGCACCTCGCAGCTTTTAAGGAATTCAGGAGACGCTCATGGCAACAATCGCCCAATGCTATTGCGGCGCCGTGGAGGTTGGTTTCGACCTTCCTCCCCGCGGGACCATTCATTGTCACTGCGGACAATGTCGACGCCAGTCGGGAGCGACATTTGCGACGTGGGTCAGCATGCCCGCACCGGCCGTGCCGCGGGCAGGGGCGGAGGCCATTAGTACATTCAGTCCGACGACGAACACGGTGCGCCACTTCTGCRAGGTCTGCGGCTCGCACTTGTACACCACGGACGCACGCTACGCAGACACTGTCGGCGTGCCCGCGGGCGCCGTCACTGGACCATTCGAACTGGTTCCGACGGGCCACTATTTTGTGGACGACAAGGCCCCGTGGTGCGTGATTTCGGATGGGTTGATGCAGTTTGGTGGCCGGTCAGGTTTCGTGCCRGTCGACCCACCGCCGAGCCGTTGAAAAGACCGCGTGCGGCCAACAGGAGACGTTCACCACTGACCGCTTTCGGTGGGCCTTGCCGGGGCGAGTTCATGGCATTACCCACGGCTCTCATCGAATCCATTGGACTTACCGCAACCATCACCGTTCAAGAGTCGACTATGTCAACTACGGGGCCCGCTACCGCTCGGAGCGAACAGTTCGACCTTGAGTTGTACAAGCTCTTGAAAGCCGAATCGTCGAGCTACTTCGACAAACTTCAAGCGATTTGGCTCCAGAAGTTTGTGCTCGTCGGCGCTGTTATCGCATTCCTTGTCACCACCCAGGAGAAGCTGCCGCAGCTCGGGCAAAGCCTAGTCCTCCCAGCGGCCGCCCTGGCGATACCCGTGTTATCTGCATTGCTTGATGCCAAGATCATGGAGTTCAGCCTGCATGCAAGATCTATCTCACGCTTCATCGGCGCACATTACTCAGACTTCGAGAATGTCGTGTCCTGGGAGGCTACGTTGTGGGGCTCAGGTACATCGGCGGTCGATCTTGCCTTGGTACGCACCAGAAGCCTGACCACGGTTCTCACTGCTGTCATCCCGACTATGGTGGTCTATTTGTTATCCGCCGTCGTACTTGGCGCCGTAACGGGCCTGAACCTGCTGTGCTTGTCGCTTGGTTTCGGAATGTGCCTTCTCTACGCAGCAATCACGTGGTTCCTATGGAACCTCGTCTGGAATCAATCCCGTGCCTAGTGTAGTGCGCTCGAAATAATAGAACTTAAAGTATACTGCGCGTACCAAGCTTTGCGGAGGTTTGAGCCATGCGCGTTGCCCGGAAGATCGAACTGGATGCTGTTGCCGAACGGGAGTTGACTGCGCTCGCCCGGCGCGGCCGCGTTGAGGCCCGCGTGCAGCAGCGAGCCAGGATCGTGCTGTTGTTGGC
>NZ_JBFUIU010000969.1:0-3089 GCF_056401695.1 Variovorax sp. P4_D9 | reverse complement strand
CCCGAACAACGTGATCCAGATCGACGCCTTCGCCCGTCTCTTCGACGGCTTCTCGATCGGCTCCAACGACCTGACGCAGCTCGTCCTGGGTGTCGACCGCGACTCCCGCATCGTGGCCTTCGACTTCGATGAGCGCGACGACGGCGTGCAGGCCATGATCCGCCAGACCATCGAGGGCGCACGGCGCAACGGCCGCCACGTGGGCATCTGCGGCCAGGCGCCCTCGGACTACCCGGACGTCGCCGCGCACCTTGTCGAACTTGGCGTCGATGCCATGAGCGTGACTCCGGACACGCTGCTCAAGATCACCCGCGACGTCCTCACCGTCGAAAGGCGACTGGGGCGCCTGCCCCGGGTGCAATGCGAAACGACACGGCACATTGCCTGAGGTCCCTGCAGTGCGACCGTAAATTGAAGCCTCGAGAACATCCAGGAGCTTGACGCCATGCGCTTCGCAGATCGACACGATGCCGCCGAAAGGCTCTCGCAGGCGTTGCAGTCATGGCGAGGCCACCACCCACTGATTCTGGCCATCCCTCGCGGCGCCCTTGAAATAGGCAATCTTCTTGCCCATCGGCTGGAAGGTGAACTCGACGTCGTTCTCGTCCGAAAGCTCAGGGCGCCATCGTCGCCGGAATTCGCCATCGGCTCGATCGACGAGAGTGGCTGGGCGTACGTCGCTCCGTACGCTCGATCGGCTGGCGCGAGCGAGGCCTACATTGAAGAAGAAAAACGCTGCCAGCTGGACCTCCTAAGGGACCGGCGCAGGCGGTATACGCCCGATCGGACTCCGATCGAGGCAGCAGGCCGCATTGTCATCGTGGTCGATGATGGCCTTGCGACCGGCGCCACCATGATGGCCGCATTGCACGCAGTGCGTGCGCGCAAGCCTGCCAGGCTGGTCTGCGCAGTACCAGTCGCTTCCGCTGAAAGCCTGGACCTGGTGCGCCCCTTCGCCGATGAGCTCGTGTGCCTGCAGGTTCCTGAGGATTTTCAGGCGGTCGGACAATTCTATCGGTCGTTTGGGCAAGTCGAGGACGAAGAYGCGATCCGACTGCTGAGCGAGGCAAGCGCCCGATTTCGCCCACCGAGGCACTCTGCGGTCTCGACTTCCACGAAGGGATTTCCGTGACATCCGACGCACAACGCCGAAGCGACGTACCGGGGCCGTCGAAGCATGGCAGGGGGTGGAGCATGAAACTCTTGGAGCGCATCAGACCCGAGCAGTCGCGATTCTTGGTCATGGCCCGGAGCAACTGATGCCCTGGACACCCGAACGCTACCCCGCCTCGATGCGCCACTTGCCGCCTGTAGTGCGGCTCAAGGCAGTCGAGATCGCGAACGCGCTGCTCGCCGAGGGCTGCGACGATGGCAAGGCGATCCGGATCGGCATTGCCAAAGCGAAGCAATGGGCGCTGGGCCTGAATGCGAGGACTCGGGGATGACGGCCCTCCTGACCGACCTGTACCAGCTCACCATGCTGCAGGCCTATCTCGAGGAAGAGATGACGGCTACGGCCGTCTTCGAGGTGTTCGTGCGCAAGCTGCCGTCGCAGCGCAACTTTCTTGTCGCCGCGGGGCTGGAACCGGTCTTGCACTTCCTGGAGACCTTGTCCTTTTCCGAAGCGGAGATCGACTGGCTGCGCGAACGGGGCGGATTCTCCGACCAGCTGCTCGACCATCTGGCCGGTTTGCGCTTCGAAGGCGATGTCGACGCGATGCCGGAGGGCACCGTCTTCTTCGCCGACGAGCCGTTCATCCGAGTCACTGCGCCCCTGCCGCAGGCGCAGTTCGTGGAGAGTCGGTTGCTGAATCTCGCGCATTTCTCGACGCTGGTGGCATCGAAGGCAGCGAGGTCCGTCCTCGTTGGAGGCGGAAGGCGGCTGATCGATTTCGGCATGCGCCGTGCGCACGGTGCCGAGGCAGCCGTCCTGGCAGCGCGATCGGCCTACCTTGCCGGCTTCGACGGCACGGCGACGGCCGAAGCCGGCCGCCGCTTCGGTATCCCGGTATCCGGAACGATGGCGCATTCCTTCGTGCAAGCCCACGCCAGCGAGCGTGCGGCACTCGATGCCTTCGCGCGTGCCCGGCCACAACGACCCGTTCTGCTGATCGACACCTACGACACGGAGGCGGCCGTGGTCAAGCTGATCGAGCTTGTTCCCGCGCTGCGCCGGGACGGCATCGCTCCGGGCGGCGTGCGCATCGACAGCGGCGACCTGGCCGCCCATGCAACGGCCGTGCGTCGCCTGCTGGACGCCGCCGGCCTGCCGGATGTCGAGATCTTCGCCAGCGGCAATCTCGACGAGCATCGGATCGCCGCACTCGTCGCCGCGGATGCTCCCATCGATGGCTTCGGCGTCGGCACCGCGCTCGACACCTCCTTCGACGTCCCCGCCATCGACGCCGTCTACAAGCTGCAGTCGTATGACGGTGTGGCGCGCCGCAAGCGCTCCGAAGGCAAGGCGACCTGGCCCGGCATCAAGCAGGTGGTCCGGCAACTGGGCGCCGACGGTCGCATCGAACGCGATGTCGTGCAACTCGACGGCGAGCCTCGCCGGGGCGAGGCCCTCCTGCGCCCCTGCATGCGCGGCGGCTGGCGCGTCGGCTCGTCGCCGACCCTACAGGAATCTCGGGCTTACCACGTGCACCAGATTAGCCTCCTGCCGGATGCTGTGCGCATACTGCAGCCGGCCTCGACACCGGTCGGCGTGGACATATCGCCGGCAATCCGCGCGCTGGCGCAGCAATTGGATGCCGCGCCCCATTGAGCGCCCCGGAATCATGCATGGAATCGCCCGAGACCATGCCCGGCATTGAAGACCGGCTGCGCTGCCTCGAGGCGGTGCTCTCGTCCGACGGCTCCAGCGGTGCTGTGCGCCGCATGGAGACCCACATGTCCTGGGTCCTGATCGGCGAGCGGCAAGTGCTGAAACTGAAGAAGGCGGTGCGCTATCCCTTCCTGGACTTTTCCTCGGTCGAGGCGCGTGAACGCAATGCCCGGTAGGAGATGCGACTCAACCGGCGGTTGGCGCCGCAGGTCTATCTCGGCCTGCTCGCCCTGCGGATGGACGGTGGCCTGCTTCGCGC
>NZ_JBFUIU010000968.1:0-3096 GCF_056401695.1 Variovorax sp. P4_D9 | reverse complement strand
CCACTTCGTTGTGCGATTCGGTGGTCAATTGGCCGAGTTTCGCGATCAGCGCGCAGGTCTTGTGGAATTCGGCTTCAGTCAGCCGGGCGTCGCGCACGAAGTCATGCAGATGACGGACAGCCGCCGTCATGATGTGCTTGAAGCGCGGATCTTCTGCACGTTGCAGCTCTGCGAGCACTGCGGCCGTGACGTCCTGTTCAGAGTGAATAATCATCGTTTGACTCCGGTTTTCCTTGTCTCGTCGATTGGAAGGGTCACGCCGCCTCGCTCATCCACGGCGATGCCGCGCTTGTTGCGGTTCGCGCTGAGAAACACGGTACCGGTCGCCGACGTGCCCGCTTCGGTCGCACGAAACGGCGGCCAGTCACGCGTCTCGTCGCCTTCGATGGTCTCGACTTTGATGACATCGGCGCCCATGTCCCCCAGGTACTGGGCACACAGCGGTCCAGCGAGGACCTTGGAGAGGTCGAGGACCTTCAATCCCGAAACAGGTGTGGCGCTCATTTCGCTTCTCCGCTCAACTCGGCTTCAGGCCTGCTGCCCGAATCAGGCGACCCCACTTCTCCTTTTCCGTGGCCACAAAGGTGTCGAGCTCGGCACCCGTCTTGGCCAGCGGATCGATCCCCAGCTCGAGCAGTTTCTCCTGCACGTTCGGTCGCGCCAGCGTCTTGGTGACCGCTGCGGCCAGTATGCGCGAGGTCTCGGGCGCCAGCCCTTTGGGCGCGTACATCACGGTCCAGCCGACCAGCTCGTAGCCTTCGACGCCCTGCTCCGCCACCGACTTCACACCGGGCAGCAGCTTGCTCGACTTCGCGGATGTGACGCCCAGCGCCTTCACCTGTCCATTGGCAATCGGCGCGCGCAGCGAGGTGATCGTGTCAACCATGTACTCGACCTGGCTACCAAGGACGGCCGAGATCGCCTGCGCGCTCCCCTTGTAGTCCACGGGAAACATCGGCGCATCCGCCCGCTGCTTGAAGAGTTCGTAAGCCATGCGGCAGGTGGTCGTCGAAATCGCAATGTTGAGTGCGTCCGGCTTGGCGCGCGCGGCCCGAACCAATTCCGCGACGCTGTTGACCGGGTTGGTGGGCGAGGTGACGAAGACCAGCGGCAGGATGCCCACCATCGCGACCGGCTCGAAGTCGGCTTGCGGATCGAACCCGGGGTTGGCGTACAGAAAGGAGTTGGCCGCGTGCGTGGCGTTGGTGCCGATCATGAGCGTATAGCCATCCGCCGGCGCACGCGCCGCGATCTGCGTACCGACGTTGCCGCCCGCACCTGGCCGGTTGTCTACAAAGATCGGCTGGTTAAGCACCTTCGACAACTCGTCGGCGAGGTAGCGCGCTGCGATGTCAGTGCCTTGGCCGACCGCGTAGGGGACAATGAGCTTGATTGCCTTGGCCGGGTAGGCGTCGGCCAGGCTCGAAGTGGCTGCGCAGGCCAGCACGAGGCCCGCGAGGGCTTGGAGAATGTTTTTCATGGTTATTCCGGAAGGCATGGCGCACGGATGCACCGGTGGAGGTCGGACCCGACCGCGGGGTCCATGTCATTCGGCAGGCGATCGCTGCTCAAGGCTTGCACCCTCGGCAGCCGCGCGAGCTGCGCATCACAATCTCCGCGCGTCTTGCCGACACATTGGTGGCGAGCGATGCGGCACGCTCGATGCGCAGCGCCTCGGCGAAGCGATCTTCCGTCGACGCAATCAACACGTCGGACGCGAGCGAGATCAGCTCCCCATGATCGCCAGCCCGTTGATCGCGCCGATAACGAGTCCTGAGAAGTGCTTGAGCGCAGCGACCGCATCGTGCTCGCAGGCGTCGGCGGCGACGATGCCGGGCGCCGCCTATTCGTCCAATGTCCAGGCTCGCACGAATGCGCGGCCGGCGCCCCGTCAGGATAGGCGCCCGCACCTTCCATCTCTACGTGGATCGACGAGTCTGATTCCATGAGGTCGATCTCCGGTGTTGTCGCGGCAAGTGCTATAGCGAACTATACGCTTGCGCATTACCCTCGACATTCGTAGTTCCCCGAACCACCACCTGCCATGCTCACTCCTCGGAATGACCTCAGCGGCCATCAAACGCGAAAGCTCAAATTCCGCGGAACCCACCGCCGGAGGGACTGTGACATCGAAGCCGAACTAACCATCGTGAAGGCCTACCCGTTCAACTCGCCGGGGGGCTCGGCAGCCTTCCACCGGGCACGCTCATTCACGACATGGCGATCCGCGCCACGATGGACAAGACGCTTGCCATTCGCGTAATCCACGCGACGATGAATGGTCAAGCCACAGACGGAATGCGCGCTCGCGACCATGYCGATGCAGCAGCTCGTGGGCTACACGATGGGTCCGGGCTGGCGCGAGACGGTTGAGCAACAGGGCTGTACGCATCTGCGTGAACTCATGTTCAACATGGCGACGGCTGCTTTTCAGACGATTCCCGCCCACCGCGAGCACCTCCGCAACCAGGCTGGCAACCGGTGCATCAAGTCAAGCGGCCGTTCGACGGCAACTGATCAAGGACCTCGGCCACTACTTCTTCAAATCCACGCTGGCAAGCAGCGTCTTGAAATACGCCGACTGGCTGTTCATGAAAGCCTGGAACTAGTCACCATTCATGTAAGCCGGCTGGAGATTGGCCTTCACCAGCGATTCACGGACGATGAACTGGTGTCCGTTGCCCGTCTGCGCGACATCGCCGCACCTGCCGCGCCACTCAGACGCTGTGCGGCTGGCGCTTCCCAATGGTGCCCCCATTCCAACCCCTCGGCCACGGCCTGGATCACCGCCCACTCGCCCTCGCCGAAGACGCGGGTGGCAGCCAGCGCCTCCGAACGCGATGCGCCCCGAACCTTGATGCCGGTGAACGGATTGGCCATGGTGTAGCGCTGCTGGATCAGCCAGCGGTACATCGCGCCCACTACCGACAAGGCATAAGGCAACTGACCGCGCCGACAACCCGCCGGTAAACGGGCGCCAGTCGGCGGAGGGGCGCGGCCGGGCCGGTCCGACCCAGCGCCACCGCGGCACCGGATGCCGCAGGAAAGCGCGGTACGCGATGGCGTCCTCGGTGGTGAGCGAGGACAGAGCCCGGC
>NZ_JBFUIU010000967.1:0-3103 GCF_056401695.1 Variovorax sp. P4_D9 | reverse complement strand
GCGCGATCCAGGTCGGCCTCCCGCATGCCGATGTCCTTGAGCGCCACGGGCGCGCCATTGTCGCGAGCCAGATCGAACAGGCCTGCTGCTGCGCTGAGCCGGCCTGTCGCGCCGAGAGCCCGCTCGATGCGCGTCATGGCTTCCGGCGCCGCCGATGCATTGAAGTGGATGGCCTGGGGCAAGATGACCGTGTGCACCTCGGCATGGGGCAGATTGAAGGTGCCGCCCAGCGTGTGGCACAGCTTATGATGCAAGGCCATGCCCACGTTGCCCAGCACCACGCCGCATAGCCAGGCGCCATACAACGCGTCGCCGCGCGCGTCGACGTCGTCGCTGCGACGCCGAATTGCGGGCAGTGACCGGGCCAGGGCTTGGATGCCTTCCTCGGCCATCAAGTCCATCACCGGGTTGCTATCTCGTGCATACAGGCCTTCGGCGGCATGCGCGATGGCGTTCATGCCGCTGGTGATGCTCATGGGCACCGGCAGCGCTAATGTCAGGTCTGGGTCGTAGATCACGGTACGTGGCAGCACTCGCGGATCCTTTCCGGTCTTCTTCAATCCGCCTTCGGTGATACCGTAGATGGGCGTCATCTCGCTGCCGGCGTAGGTGGTCGGAATCGCAAGGATGGGCAGGCCCGATTCCATCGCGATCGCCTTGCCCAGACCGGTGGTCGATCCCCCGCCGATGGCGATGGCGCAATCGGCGCCGAGGCGCCGGGCCTCTTCGCGAGCTTCGCGCGCGGTCTCGATCGGCACGTGCATGACGGCGTGCGCGAAGATGCCCGCGGCGCGCGGGCCCAAGCGGTCGGCAATCATCTCCGCTTGATGCTTCTGCTCGGGCGTTGACAACACCAGCGCACGGTGGGAACCGAGGAGATCGATCTCGCGCTCCAGATGGGCCAGCGCCCCGCGCCCGAACACCACGCGGGAAGGTTGACCGTTGTAGACAAACTCGTTCATTCAAACCTCTGTAGGGTTGTGATCAATCCGCCTGCACGGCGTAGTCCACCTGGTGCCTGGCAATGCGGATTCCACCGAGGACCTCTTTGACGCGCAGGTGGTCCGGATGCGTTGCGTAGGCGTCCAGCGCCGCCTGGGACTCGAACTCGCTGTACAGGACGACATCACAGGCGTAGTCCACGCGGCTGGTATCCGCGCCTATCTCCAGATGCAGCATTCCTGGAATGCGACCTCTGAGACTGTTGAAGCCTTCGGCGGAGGCTGTCCATGTTCCGATTCTTCTCTTCTGGCGTCTCGCCTTGCACGTTCCAGATCACGATGTGTCGAATCATCATCTCCCCTCGGCAGGGAAGCCTGACCGCTGCGGCCAGAGGTTGGCGAAGCGATGCACGGCGACGCTCGCAAACAGCCCAGCCTTCATGAACGGCTCCTGTGCGAGCCAGGTCTCGGCCTGATGGCGCGAGTCGAATTCGATGACCAGAAGGCTGCCCTTCATGGTCGAGCCGTCATCGTCGAGCAATGGGCCGGCGAACGCGATCCGATCCTGAACTTCAGCAAGGTAGGCGCGGTGTGCAGGACGTTCGCTCTGACGCAGTGCCGCCGTCCCCGGATTGTCGATGAGCACGAACGAATAAAGCATGGGCTGAGGCCTTACCTGGATGGGTTGAGCACGAAGTCGTACTCGACCAAGTAGGTCCCGTCGGACTGCGTCACCCAGTCGGCAATCAGCGACTGTCGGACACCGAACACGGCATCCGAATCCAGGTACGGATCATCGCCACGGAACACATGGGTGATCAGCGTCTCGTAGCCCGGCGCCTTGATGAGGAAGTGCAGGTGCGCGGGACGCCAGGGGTGGCGGCCGGTCGCTTTGAGCATGTCGCCGACCGGTCCGTCGTGCGGAATGGCGTAGGGCACCGCCAGGATGGAGCGGAAGTGGTACCGCCCCTCGCTGTCGGCGTGCAGGATGCCGCGCGCCTGCGCGTGGTCGATCTCGGCGTGCTGCACGTCGTACAGGCCGTCCTCGTCGGACTGCCAAACGTCAATGTGGGCATTGGCAATGAGTTCACCATGGGTGCCGCGCACCGTACCGCGGATCAGGCATGGGATGCCACGGGCGCCGTTGGAGATGTCCGCGCCCAGCTCGTAATGGGGAGCTCCCTCGACATGGAATGGGCCGAACACCGTGGCTTCAGTGCAGCCGGCCGGCTTGTCGTTGTTCATGGCAACAGYCAGCATCGACAATCCCAGCACGTCGGACAACAGGATGAATTCCTGGCGCTTGTCGTCGGTGATGTGACCGCACCGGGTCAGAAACTCGATGCCCTTGAACCACTCCTCCTCGGTGAGATCGACATCTCGCGCGAACGCGTGAAGGTGCTGCACCAGGCTCGACATGATTCGTTTCAGCCGAGGATCTTCGGTGTTCGCATGACGTGCGAGGACGGCCTCGGTGATGGTGTTCTGGTCTAGATTGCGCATGGGTCTCTCCTGCAAAGTTTTCAAGATCAATGTGCCGTCTGTCCTGCAATGCCGGATGCATCAGATGGCGGCGTGACGAAGGGCTCTACAGAGCACGGTCTGACAGCCGGCCGCTCCTGCGGACTCGCGACCTGCAGCCGCCTTCCGGTGGGAAACAGCGTCCAGCCCCAGCRCTGCTGCGCGTAGCCCCAGAGTCCCTGCTTGAAGTAGATGGTCATCACGATGGCGATCAAGCCCAGGCCGATCAGGTACCAGCTGCCGTAGTCGCTGAAGAACTTGTTCAGCGCCCAGAACACCACTGCGCCAACCAGCGGACCTTCGATGCGGCCGATGCCCCCGATCACGACCATGAAGATGGCGAACGCCGTCCAGTTCACGCTGAAGGCGGCGTCCGGGCTGATGCGCAGGTTGCCGACGAAGTACAGTGCACCGGCCAACCCCGTGCCGAAGGCGGCCACCGCATACACCGCGAGCTTCATTCGGCTCACTGCGATGCCCTGAGATCGGGCGGCTGTCTCGTTGTCGCGGATCGCCAGCAGCGCGAGACCGCGCTTGCTGCGAAGGAAGAGGTACACCAGGACCACGGAGGCGACGGCGCATGCCAGCGCCATCCAGTACGTCACCGACTCGCGGGTTGTCTTGTCGATACCGCGCAGCGC
>NZ_JBFUIU010000966.1:0-3107 GCF_056401695.1 Variovorax sp. P4_D9 | reverse complement strand
ATACTGAAGCTGAGGCCAAGTTGGTCCACCTTGCGCAAATAGCTTCGAGCTCTTGGGCGCGCGCGCTGCAAGAGCAATGCGTCATCTCCCACCAGATTGAGTATGTGGGTTTCGAAATCACGAACTGCTAGGTAACGCCGCAGACGGCCGGGCAGAGCCCATGCCGGAGATTCGGGCAGGGCCGAACCCCGGCCCGGCTCACTTGTCATCAGCACAACGCACCAGGGTGCTTGGCGCAGCCACCTCACAGTGAGTTCCCGCTCCTCGGCAATGCCAAGGGATTGCTCGCAGACCCAGCCACCATAGCCACCCATAGGCATCGACTCGAACACGGTCAACCCGCCGCGGCGGTGAACCGCGCCGAACAGGTAAGCCGTGGGGTGCTGTGAGCGAACGGCTCGAACAGCAAGATATTGATGGGGCCGTTTACGCGCTGCGCTCACCGCGCGCACCCACTCGACGTGCTCGAAACAGTTGACCGGTAAATGCGCCAACGCATCAAGCGCGCTGCGCTCGGTCAAGACTTCGAATGTGGTGCAATCAGGCATGGCGAACGAGCCGCGTTCGCAGGCGGCCCAGATCATCGAGCAGCGAACGCCAATCGGGCAGCAACAAACGGCGGGCGGGTGTGGCCGACAGCCTGCTGAAGATCCATCCGGACATGCAAACGGAAAGCACATACGACACCGAAGTCGCCAGCGCCGCTCCCATCGTGCCCATGCGCGGTATCAAGAGAAGGGATGAGAGGACGTTGATCAGCAACGATAGGCCCGCCAGCGCCGCCGGGATCAACGGGCGACCCGCATGATTGGTGAAGTAGGCCGACAATGATGATGCTGCGCCGTAGGCCAGCACTCCGGGGAACAACATGCCCAGCAAAGGCACGGCGGCAGCATAGTCGGCACCCAGCATGACGGGCAGGAACAGCGCAGCGGCGAGCCATAGAGGCAGGCACAGCAGAGCCAGCGCGAGCAGGCTGGCATGCACCACGCGGACGGTCATGCGACCCGCATCGACGCCGTCGGGCGCGCCGATGCGCGCGTACGCTGCTTGTGTGACCGACGACGACACGAGCCATAGCAGTTCGGCCACCAGCACGGCCACCGAGTACACGCCGGTGGCAGACAGACCGAGAAAGTGGTCGACGAGAAACAGGTCGACCCGGTAGTTGAGCAATCCCAGCAAATTGGTGAAGCCAATGACCGCGACAAAGCCCAATTCGCCCCGCAGCGCAATCAGATCAGGTCGCGCGATCCACCCACCACGCCACGCCGCAGCCAGGGTTGCGAGGCTCACGACAACCCGCGCCGCGGCCCATGATCCAAGCACGGACATCAGGCTAATCTGCGCTTGCACGATCAAACAAACGCCCACACCGAGCAATGACAGTACTGGTGTCGCGAGTGTGATCCGTGCCATGGCTGTCATGCGCCCCGCACCCAACCACAAGCCGGCGAGGTTGGGCGTGAGAAACATCAGCGGAGCCGAGCATGCAAGCACCCATAGATAGTGGAAGCTCGATCTGCCGTTCGAGGACAACCACACCAGCACGATGGCACACATGGTCCCCAGCATCACACTGGCGAGAATGGTGGCGCCTACCAGACCATTCGGACGCTCGCGATGGTGTGAGATGCGACGGGCGATCGCTATGCCAAAGCCCGACCCCAGCATCAGCAAGGCCGATTCCACGGTGGTGAAAAGTGCGAACGCCCCCTGCTCTCCCGTTCCTAGACGCGCCGTGACGAGCGTGAGGCCYAGACCCAGCACGACGCCCGCGACGCGGGTAGCGAGATTGACGATGGTGCCGCTTGCGACGCTCATCGCACCTCAGTTTCACGTACTTGCGGGGCGAAGGTCATCCGCATGATGTCGCCCAGACCGAGCAAATTGCTGACGCCCACACCGACACGGTTGCGCAACAGGCGTTGATCTCCGGTAACACCTCTTGCTTGGTAGCCCGCGACTTTCAGGCCGGCCTTTGCGCCCAGCTTTTCGATGGTGTCGCGAGAAAAATAGTACATGTGCCAAGGGGGGGCGAGCAGGTGCCACTGCGCCCCCTTGCGCTGAGCGTACGCGCTCCCGATATCGCCCGTGGTCAAGATCAGGCGGCCATCCGCCTTGAGCAGACGCGCTGCTTCGGCCAACACAGCATCAGGGTCGGGCACGTGTTCGATGACATCCCACAGAGTGATCAGGTCAAAGCTCTTGGCCGGCAAACGGGCCTGTTGCATCGTGCCAGTGAAAACTTCCAGCCCGAAATGATCGCGCGCAAACGTCGAGGAAAACTCACTCAGTTCAACTCCTTGAACCGTGTAGTACCGTCGCGCCTCCGCCAGAAAGAATCCTGCGGCGCAACCGACGTCTAGCAAGCGCCCGGACCGCCTGAGCAACCGCAGCGCCCAAACGCGGCGTCGAGCGCTGGCGCGCCGCGGGCGCTCCTCGCCCAAGTAGTTCGAGAACACCTGATGGCTGCCCCCAGTGTAATAAGACTCATCATAGATCTTCTCGAAGTCGATGCCCGCCGGGTCTTCTCCCACGTAGACCAATTCGCAGTGTCTGCACTGAACGATCGAATATCCGTCCTTGGAAAACAAGAAGGTCGGCGCCTGGGCATCACACACAACGCAAGGTCGGTACTTAGAGTCCATCGACATGATCATTCAAATCTTGTCCCACTGGGGACGCGTTCTCGCACAATACGAGCCGGCACCCCCGCCACAAGGTGGAAAGACGGCACATCCTGGGCGACTACGGCGCCAGCCGCCACCACTGCGCCATCGCCCACCACGACACCAGGCAAGAGCATTGCGCCCGCGCCTATCCATACGTCATTGCCGATGCGCACTGGGGCGAAATGTTGTGGCTGCTGCCGGATCAGTCTGGAGCAGTCTTCAAAGGTATGGCCTTGGCTGGTGACGATCACGCCCGGCCCAATGAGTACGTCATTGCCAATCTCAATTCCGCCGGAGCCGTACAAAACACAGTTGTGCCCGATGTAGCTGCGCGCACCAAGGCGCACGCTCCCGTTGCCGCCCGACCAGTCGAGCCCACCACAGTGAATGAGACAACCCGACTGCACGGTCGCACCGCTCGCAAGCTCGAGC
>NZ_JBFUIU010000965.1:0-3107 GCF_056401695.1 Variovorax sp. P4_D9 | reverse complement strand
GTACACCACCGCCGCTGCCGGCAGCAGCCGCTCGCGCTGGCTGGCCTTGCCCGTCTCGGCGAGCACCTCGTCGATCAGCGGGCGCGGACACACCGCCGCAAGCACCCCGGCGCTGATCAGGTGCGCCGTGTCAACTCGAGCCGGTAGCGCCTTCCTTGTTCGTGCCATCGATTCCGTCCGTAGTGGAGACGGGACCGGATTGTCGCACAGAATTATCTATCTAAACAGTATTGCGCCTAGGGGCGAGCTACTCTTCTGTTGGCCAGTCGCGGATGTATGCCTTGAGCATCTTGTTCTCGAAGTTCTGGCTGTCGACCACCGCCTTGGCGACGTCGTAGAAGCTGATCACGCCCATCAGCATGCGTTTGTCCATCACCGGCATGTAGCGCGCGTGGCGCTCCAGCATGATGCGACGGATCTCGTCGAGGTCGGTTTCGAGCGTGCAGGTGACGGGATGGTCGTCCATGGCCTTGCGCACCAGGGTGCCGCCGACCTGGCCGCCGTTGGCGACAATGGCGACGATCACTTCGCGGAAGGTCAGCATGCCGACCAGGTCGCCGTGCTCCATGACTACCAGCGAGCCGATGTCCTTGTCGGCCATGACATTGACTGCACTGGCCAGGGGTTCCTCGGGCGTGACCGTGAAGAGGGTGTTGCCCTTCACGCGCAGGATGTCGCTGACTTTCATCTTAATTTGCTCCTCACTTGCTCGGCGGCGTGCCGATTTGAATATAGCCCACAATGGCCGCCCGTCCACCGGCCCGCGAGCGCCGTGCCGTCCGCACGCGTAACCGGGCATTGCAGTATCGATCTCGAAAGGCGCTCATGTCCGGCTACTCCGACCCCGGCTTCGACACGCTGGCATTGCATGCCGGCGCCGCACCCGACCCCGCCACCGGCGCCCGCGCGGTGCCGATCCACCTCACGACCTCCTTCGTTTTCGAGTCCAGCGACCACGCCGCGGCGCTGTTCAACCTCGAGCGCGCGGGCCACGTCTACTCGCGCATCAGCAACCCGACCAACGCCGTGCTCGAGCAGCGCGTGGCGGCGCTCGAAGGCGGCATCGGCGCGATCGCGACCGCCAGCGGCCAGGCGGCGCTGCACCTGTCGATCGCCACGCTGATGGGCGCCGGCTCGCACATCGTCGCCAGCACCGCGCTCTACGGCGGCTCGCAGAACCTTTTGCACTACACGATGCGGCGCTTCGGCATCGACACCACCTTCGTCAAGCCCGGCGACCTCGACGGCTGGCGCGCCGCGATCCGGCCCGAGACCAAGCTGCTGTTCGGCGAGACCGTCGGCAACCCCGGCCTTGACGTGCTCGACATCCCCGCGGTCAGCGAGATCGCGCACGCGGCCAAGGTGCCGCTGCTGGTCGACTCCACCTTGACCTCGCCCTACCTGATCAAGCCCTTCGACTGGGGTGCCGACCTGGTCTACCACTCGGCCACCAAGTTCCTCTCGGGCCATGGCACTGTGATCGGCGGCGTGGTGGTCGACGGCGGCAGCTTCGACTGGGAGCGTTCGGGCAAGTTCGCCGAACTGACCCAGCCCTACGACGGCTTCCACAACATGGTGTTCAGCGAGGAGAGTACGGTCGGCGCCTTCCTGCTGCGGGCGCGGCGCGAAGGGCTGCGCGACTTCGGCGCCTCGATGAGCCCGCACACGGCCTGGCTGATCCTGCAGGGCATCGAGACCCTGCCGCTGCGCATGGAGCGCCACATCGACAACACGCAGAAGGTGGTGGAGTTCCTGGCCGCGCACCCCTTCGTGTCGCGGGTCGGGCATCCGCTGCTCGAATCGCATCCGAGCCATGCGCTGGCAAACAAGCTGCTGCGCCACGGCGCCAAGGGGGCCGGCGCGGTGTTCAGCTTCGACCTCAAGGGCAGCCGCGAGCAAGGCAAGGAGTTTATCGAAGCGCTCAAGCTCTTCAGCCACCTGGCGAACGTTGGCGACTGCCGCAGCCTGGTGATCCACCCGGCCAGCACCACGCACTTCCGAATGACAGACGAGGCACTGGCCGGTGCCGGCATCTCGCAAGGAACGATCCGCCTGTCGATCGGACTCGAGGATCCGGCCGACCTGATCGACGATTTGAAGCGTGCATTGAAGGCGGCGGAAAAGGCCGGTGCGTGACATGAACCCCCACGCTCATCATTTCATGTATTCGCTGCCCCCCGAGGGGGCGCACGCCGCCCTTTGGGCGGCCCGGCGGGAGGCGTGATGGTTCTCGTCGTCAACGGCCACCCCACCTACTGCTACACCGGCGGCAAGCCGCTCGACCCCGCCAAGCCGACGGTGGTCTTCATCCACGGCGTGCTCAACGACCACAGCGTCTGGATCCTGCAGAGCCGCTGGTTCGCCAACCACGGCTGGAACGTGCTGGCGGTCGATCTGCCGGGTCACTGCAAGAGCGAAGGCGCGCCGCCCG
Organism: Variovorax sp. P4_D9; assembly: GCF_056401695.1. Classification (NCBI taxonomy): domain Bacteria; kingdom Pseudomonadati; phylum Pseudomonadota; class Betaproteobacteria; order Burkholderiales; family Comamonadaceae; genus Variovorax; species Variovorax sp. P4_D9. Next base: position 676 of record NZ_JBFUIU010000965.1, on the reverse strand, counting down.
CCACGGTCGAGGACGCCGCCGCCTTCATCGTCGCGCTGCTCGACGCCGCGGGCGTCGCCAAGGCCGCGCTGGTCGGCCACAGCTTCGGCTCGCTGATCGCGCTGGAGACGGCGGCGCGCGCCCCGGAGCGCGTCACGCACCTGGCGCTGGTCGGCACCGCCTACCCGATGACGGTGTCGCCGGCCCTGCTCGATCGCGCGCTCAACGATCCGCAGCGCGCGATCACGATGGTCAACACCTTATCGCATTCGCTGCTGGCGCCACCGCCATCTTCGCTCGGTCCCGGCACCTGGCTCTACGGCGGCTCGCGCGCGCTGATGCGCCGCGTGCTCGCGAGCAACCCGAACGCCAATGTGTTCCACATCGGCTTCAAGGCCTGCAACGACTATGCGTACGGCGAGCAGGCGATGGCGAAGCTGCGATGCCCGGTGCTGTTCCTGCTCGGCGAGGCCGACCAGATGACGCCGCCCCGGGCCGCCCGGACGCTGGCGCAGAAGGCGCCCGGCGCCAAGGTCGTCACGGTCAAGGCCGGCCATCAGCTGATGACCGAGGCGCCCGACGAGGTGCTGTTCGCGCTGTGCGACTTCTTGAAATGAAATCGAGCTGGTTTCGTTCTAGGAGAGCTGGGGCGGGATGACGTCGATGGTTCTTTGACCAGCACCACACGGCTTACCCC
>NZ_JBFUIU010000964.1:0-3108 GCF_056401695.1 Variovorax sp. P4_D9 | reverse complement strand
GGCGATCGGGGTGCTGACGTACTCCTTCATTTCTGGGGTGAACTTCTAGGTACGGCAACGACTGAGGTCGTGCCGCAGGACCTGCAAAGCCAACCAGCGAGCAACTAGGACGACAGTTGTGACGGATGTCCCCTCAACGTTAGAGGACGAGTGGCAGCGGATCGCCCAAGGCACCGATGCGTATGCTACTGCCATGGCCGATTGGCAGTCACTGGTAGCGCGAGTACTTCATGGCGAACCGGTCGACGCGGCCGCATTGCAGGCGAAGCTCGGAGCGATGAATTTGGCGTACGCGCGGTTGAATGGTCTGAATTGGCCCGACCTATCAAGCGGGAATGGTGGCTCAGAGGATTGACGGTGCGCCACCCAGACGACGGTGGCCTTCTTCCCTGGACAGGTTCTGTATCGTCCGCACGAGCTTCCTGCGCTTTGACACCTAGCGAACTGCCGTCTTCAGTCAGTCAGCGGTCACTGTCAGATCTGTCGATCCCAAAGGCCACACGCAACTCATCAAGTGCCTCATCAGCTAGGCGAACAGCCTCCTGAAGGTCAATCGGCGGATCGCCATCGGTGGCCCTCTCTGGAGGGTTCAGGGAGAACAAGATCCTCTCGCAGGCGGCGAACCATTTCAATCTGGCCTGGACTCTGGCTGCCTGGGTGCTCATCGATAGACTCATCGTGGACCCAATTCCTGAACAAAACCTGACGCTGCGCTGCAGCAAGTCAACCCCCGATAGTGCCTCTATCATTTTTCGCTTTTTCGCCTAACCTTAGATAGGCGGCAGGTCCCTCTGTTGAGAGCAGAAGAGCGAGGCGATCCCAATGCTCACCGATGGTGGGGCGGAATTTGACTATCGCGAATGGGAAGTACGCGTGGAGATCACGGGTACCGGAGAGGCGTTTTCAGGGCGTGCGGACCTCCTTCGGAAGGGACAGCACAAATGCCGTCTGGTGCTGTCCACGTCGCGCCTCGATGAGACCGCCGCAAGGCTTGCCCTGGGCACGAAAGCTCGCGACTTCATTGACGACTGGATGTCCCGCAACGATACCGGCGAATCGCGATTCTCGGATCTGTAGGGCTCCATCGCAGCGAAGACGACGGCCTCCAGCGCTGGTAGAGGAAGCTTCGGCACCCACCCGACACGGGCGGATCCTCGATGCCGGAGGCCGCCGTCCATCACGCCGTCTTCTCGTGAGCTTTACTCCGGAGCGACGCGCCTTCATGCGCGCCACGATCGCCTCCGAACACCCCGTTCAGGATCGCCGATCCGGTGTTGAGCACGTCCAGGTCCATCGAGTCCTCAACCTTGGGCAGCGGGTATTCCTCGACCACGCGGAGCTCGTGGTGCCTGCGGGCGACGCGCTTGATGTCGGGGGGTGCGGGGCATGGCTAGAGGATAGGGAGTCGAGAATGTAGGGAGGGCGGTCGTCACGCGCATGCGTGCCTCTGCGGTCAGCACTTGAGCACGGCAACGGGGGCGTTTCGAATCACCGTGTGGCAAGGCCGAATATCACCGCCCCAATCAGCGCAACAATGCCGCCACAGATTAGAAGCACCTTCAGAGTTTCGGCACCATCGCCCGGCGCGGTGGCGTTGGTGGCGACCGGCGTCAGTTGCTCGCCACAGTGCTTGCACTTCAGGGCGTCCCGCCTCACCAACTCCCGGCAGGCATGGCATCTTGTGTGCGTGCGCGCGGACGCCACTTCTCCGTTCGCCCGCGCCACTGTCGTGCGGCTGGGAAGCGCCACCGCCAGAATCAGACCGATGAAAGGAGAGAGAAGCAAGGCCAGCAGGAAGAAGCCAAAGCCTGCACGTCCTCTGGCACCGGCAATGATTCCGGCAACCACAGACAGTACGATCCAGAAAGACAGGAAGAACAGAATTTCCATGGAGCCGCGGTGCGTCGTCAATCCTGTATCGCCGTCAGCGCGCCGTTGGTGAATGCCTTCGCCATATACCCACTGTTCGCGTACGCCAGGCGCTGTGGTGGTGCGGTTAATGTGAGAAGGGTAGCCCCAGCCGGTTGTGATCACCTGCTGCGACGTGTCGCCGGGGCGAACGGGTCTATTGAAACGATTGGCATAACGCTCGTCTGCGCGGCGCAGCGCGGCCTCGTTTACGGACTTTTCATGCCACTTGGCATGCCGTTTTGCGACATCTGGGTAATCCCGTGAAAGCAACTCAAAGGGCCTGAGCCGTACGGCATCAGTGGCAGTCGAATCTCCAATATCCCGAACGAAGGCCTTGACCTCACCGTCCGCGACCATAGCCCTTAGCTTTGGGTCATCGATCAGCTGGGCGCAACGTCGGATCGAACTCGTCGCCTTCCAGTAGTCCTTGGCCGCCATCCAATTCCGGTACTCCTGGATTTTTGTGGCTACGTTGTAAGCGCCTGGCCGTGGCATCTTGAGGTGACGTGGCCGGTGGCTGAGCATCGCGTCCATGATGAACATAGTGGATGCGGCTTGGGCGAAGGCGACGGTGTTCGCCTCGCGCTGGCTCGGCGTCGTCGTGCTGACCGTGTTCGTTGTCGGTCGAGCCGCGGCCGTCTCGGCGCGGCGCCGGGCGTCGACCTGGTCGAGCTCAGCCGGCAGGCTGCCACCGGTGGGGCAGCAACTCCTCGATCCGACTGTTCAACTGCGTCGGCATGCGGGTGAGGACGTCCTTCAGGTAGGCCCAAGGCTCGTGCCCGTTGAGCTTGGCCGACTGAAGCAAGCTCATCACGACAGCAGCCCGCTCGCCGGCCARCTGGCTCCCAATGAAGAGCCAATTACGGCGAACATGCATATGAGAGCATGTTCGCCGCAATGCTCAGTCCGCTTTTATGCGAAGTCGGCGTATTGACGTGACGCTCCTGCCGAGTGTACGGACGCGTGCGCGTGCAGGAGCCGCTTCGCATAATCACAGCGCCTGCAGGAACGCCAGCAGGGCCTTGGGCGGGCGGTACTTCGTTTGCTTGACCTGCGGCGCCTTCAAGCGCAGCCGAGTTGAACCGGCGGGCGGTTCGATATACGTTGCCCTATTTTGAAGTGATTCGCGCCAAGATGATCTTGATGGCCGCCCAGGGCATCGACAACGACGAGATCGCCGCTCGCCTGGATACGCGC
>NZ_JBFUIU010000963.1:0-3108 GCF_056401695.1 Variovorax sp. P4_D9 | reverse complement strand
TGTGCACGTGTCCACCAAAAACGTAGTGGACACGAGCATCCTAAAACGATCCGTCGCAATCAAGGTGCCGCGGCTGGACGCTTACTTCCTTCGGGCTTTTGTAGAGGTCGATGTCGAGCTGCGCTTTGGCATCTCCAACTGCACGTAGTAGCTTCAATCGAGCTTGATGCCCGCGGCCTTTATGACAGCGCCCAGCTTCACGGCGTCGTCCCTGATGGTCTGCGTGAACTGCTCGGGGCTGCTGGCGACCACGTCCATGCCCATCGCTCCCAGCTTCTCCGTGGTTTCGGGCAGCTTGAGGATGCCGGTGATCTCGGCGTTGAGCTTGGCGACGATGGCGCGGTCAGTGCCCGCAGGCGCCACAAAGCCGATCCAGGTGACCAGGTCCATGCCTGTCAGACCGGATTCCGCCAAGGTGGGTACCTCCGGGAGGGACGGCGAGCGCTTGGCGCTGGTGACCGCCAGAGGTCTGACCTTGCCGGATTTCACGAAGGCGATCGCCGGGCCCAGCGCATCAAAGATCACCGGCACCTGCCCGCCCACCACGTCCGTCATCGCCGGGCCGCTGCCCTTGTAGGGGACGGCCACCATGTCGACCTTGGCCGACGACTTGAAAGCCTCGCCTGCCACCTGCGCCGGCAGCGCGCCGTGGGCGTACGCCAGCTTGCCACCCTGTGCCTTGGCCAAGCCGATCAGCTCCTTCACGCTGCGCGCCTCCACCGAGGGATGCACTGCCAGCACCATGGGCATGGTGATCGCGAGCGACACAGGGGTGAAGCCGTTGATCGGGTCGTATGGCAGCTTCGCGTAGAGACTCTGGTTCATCGCGAGCGTGGAGTCGATCGGGAGGAACAGCGTGTAGCCATCCGGCGCTGCTCGCGCGGCCAGTTCCGCGCCGATCACCGTGTTGCCCCCCGGGCGGTTGTCCACCGTGACAGGCACGTTCCAGCGTTCGGTCAACTTGACTGCGACGGTGCGTGCCACCGTGTCCGTGCCGCCGCCGGGCGGGAACGGCACGATGATGCGGATGGGACGCTCGGGGAAGGTGTCCGCGGCGGCGGCCGCAGTCCCTGCCAAGGGAAGGGCGATCAGGCAGAGCAAGAGCTTCTGAATCAGTTTCATGGATACGCTCCTCGCCGGCTTTATCCGGATGGGTTTCGTGGGCATTTCGGTTTTCCGGACGGGTATGGCTCGGCGGGTGCACGCGCTATCGGTCGCGAACCGGCGCAGGTGGATGCATCGCGTCGGTTGAGCCTGCGGGCCAGCGCGATGGAGATACATTACTTTTCAATAATTCATATGTCAACCTTAGGAATTACCCTCGGATAACCCGGCGCGCGCGGGCCTTGCTTCGGGACGAGCTCCGCGGAAGGCGAAGGACCGCAGGTCAATGCTGCGCACGCACCGCGACCTGCTGTCCAGCAACTTTGAAAAATCGAGCGGTGCGACTTTGTGAGTGCCGCCCGCCGCTCACTCTCCGCTCCGGCCCTCGAGTTCCAGGAATCGATTCTGCGATTCGTGGACGCGCACCAGGGCGCTGCGACTGCTGGAGAACTGAGCGCCTCGTTCAGGCTGGCGTTCAGCTGACGGCTTTCGGCGTGGCGGCGGGGGCGAAAGCCATGAACCACGTCTCGAAGCTGTAGTTCGTCAGACCTGCTTCAGCGAGCGTCGGAACGTTTGGCATCAGTGGCGATCGCTTGGTGCCGGTGACRCCAAGCGCACGAAGTTTGCCTCCCTGCACTTGCGGCAGGGCCGCCGACAGGACCGGGAAGCTCAGGCTGACCTGCCCCCCGATTGTGTCGACGAGTGCGGGACCACCGCCACGGTAGGGAATATGGACGAGAGGTACGTCTGCGTTGGCTTGAACAGTTCAGCGGCCATGTGAAACGTACTGCCCCTTCCTGCGGAAGCGTAGTTGTGCTGGGCAGCTTTCGCCGTGCCCGCCTTGCGACCGCGCGCTTGCAGCTTGCTCCACCTGTAGGGGATAACCCCGAAATGTCATCGCTAGGACATTGGCGGGTGCTCTTCGAGCGAACACTTGGCCTCTCGCAAGCCTATGAAACAAGAGGCTGATCCATCAAGACAGGAGACTGGTACGTGAACTCGGCGCTTAGGAATGCATCGCCATCGCTGATCGCCGATGTGGAACGCCCCGCGTCTGCGGGGACGCCGATTGGCCTCGAGACCTTTCCCGCGCTGCTCGCGGCGCAAGTGCGAGTTGGTGGAACCCGGATCGCGATGCGCGAGAAGAAATTCGGAATCTGGCAGACCTATTCTTGGCTCGACGTGTCGAAGCTCACAAGGGAACTGACCTGCGGCCTGTCTCAGGCAGGGGTCGTGCGCGGAGATCACGTGGCGCTGATCGGGGGCAACCGGCCGCGGCTTCAGGCTGCATTGGCCGCGCTGCAAGTCCTGGGCGCGATACCTGTTCCGCTGTACCAGGATGCACCTGCCACCGAGTACGTCTATCCATTGACCAGCGCGAAGGTCGCGTTCGCGATCGTGGAGGAACAAGAGCATGTCGATAAACTGATCGAGGTGCAGGAGCGCTGCCCGGACTTGCGCCACATTTGGTTCGATGATCCACGAGGCCTGCGTGCGTACTCGCATCCAGGACTGGACTCGCTGGACGCGCTGGTCGATGAAGGCCAGCAGTTCGCTTCTAAGAACCCAGCCTACTACGACGCGCGGATTGCGCTCGTGCAACCTGACGATGTTGCGGCCATGTTCTTCACCTCCGGCACCACCAGTCTGCCAAAAGGCGTAGTCCATACCCACCGCTCCCTCATTCGAAGCGCCCAGGCAGGGAAAGCCTTCGACAGCATCTCAGAGCGCGAGGAAGTGCTGGCCTTTCTGCCCCCTGCCTGGCTAGGGCAGAACATATTTTCGTATGCGATGTGGTTGGTGTGCGGCTATACGGTGAACTTTCCGGAATCTCCAGAGACCGTGAGCATCGATCTCAAGGAGATCGGCCCGACCTACTATTTCGCGCCGCCCCGGGTGTTTGAGGAAATGCTCACCGCCGTCACGGTCAGGATGAACGATGCGAGTGCCATCAAGCGGCGCGCCTTCGAACATTTCATGGCCGTGGCTCGACGCGTAGGGGGG
>NZ_JBFUIU010000962.1:0-3111 GCF_056401695.1 Variovorax sp. P4_D9 | reverse complement strand
GCCACGTTCAGCGCATGCAGTTCGGCGGCCGCGACCTCCTCGTCATGTGTCTCGCCGCCAGTGCGCGCGTCAACGGGCTCGGCATGCAAGGGCGCGCCCTCCAAACGCGTCTTCGCGGGGACCGGCGAGCGGAGATTCGGCAGTTGCTGGAAAGCCGTCGCATCGGCGCTGCCCGAGCGAGTCCCTCGCCCGCGCGCGGGGCTGTGGCTCTGGGGCAGGAACAGCGTGAACGTACTGCCTTGAGCGGGAACGCTGGTCAATCGGATCTCCCCCCCGAGAAGCCGCGCCAGCTCGCGGCTGATCGCGAGGCCGAGACCGGTGCCGCCATACTTGCGCGAGGTCGATCCGTCGGCCTGCTGGAAGGCTTCGAAGACGATCTGCTGCTTGTCGGCAGGGATGCCGATGCCCGTATCGGACACGGCGAAGGCGATGACCTGGCTCGCCCGGTTGAGCTCCTCGCGGTCGCGCGACCAGCCGCTCGCGACGGTCGCGACCGAGAAGCTCACCGACCCGTGATGGGTGAACTTGAAGGCGTTGGACAGCAGGTTCTTGATGATCTGCTGCAAGCGCTTGACGTCGGTCACGATGGTTTCGGGCAGCGCCTCTCTCATAAGGATGTCGAAGTCCACTTGCTTGGCCTCCGCGACGTGGCGGAAGCTGCGTTCGACCGAGCGCTGCAGATCGTCGAATCGCAGTTCGCTGACCTCCACGGCCACAGTGCCCGATTCGATCTTCGAGAGATCGAGGATGTCGTTGATCAGCATCAGGAGGTCATTGCCCGAGAGGTGGATCGTCTTGGCGAACTCCACCTGCCGCGCCGTGAGATTGCCCTCTGCGTTCTTGCACAGTTGATCCGACAGGATCAGCAGGCTGTTGAGCGGCGTGCGCAACTCGTGCGACATGTTGGCGAGGAACTCCGACTTGTACTTGGAGGTCAGCGCCAGCTGCTCGGCCTTCTCTTCCAGCGCCTGGCGGGCCTGCTCGACTTCCTGATTCTTGCTCTCGACTTCCTGGTTCTGATGGACCAGCAGGCGGGCCTTTTCCTGCAACTCCTCGTTGGTCTGCTGCAGTTCCTGCTGGCGACTCTGGAGTTCCTCGGCCAGCGATTGAGACTGGGTCAGCAGATCCTCGGTGCGCATGTTGGCCGAGATCGTGTTGATCACGATGCCGATCGACTCCGTCAGCTGGTCGAGGAAGGCCTGATGGGACGGGTTGAAGCGCTCGAGCGACGCCAGCTCGAGCACCCCGCGCACCTCATCTTCGAACACGACCGGCAGCACGATCACGTCCATCGCCGCACCTTCGCTCAGGCCCGTGGCCACCTTGAAGGCCGTGCTCGGCACGTTGGTCAGCAGGATCTTCGATTTCTCGATTGCGCACTGCCCGACCAGGCCCTGTCCGAGGTCGATTTCCTTGCCGTGCGCAGCGTGGCCGCCCGAAGCGTAGCTCGCGAACAGCTTGAGTTTCGGCGCTCCGCCCGCTGAGGTCAGCAGATAGAACTCGGCCTGCTGGGCGCCGACCACCGGCGCCAGTTCCGACAGGATCAGCTGGCCGACGGTCAGCAGGTCTTTCTGCCCCTGCAGCATGCGGCTGAACTTGGCGAGATTCGTCTTGAGCCAGTCCTGCTCGGTGTTTTTCTGCGTCGTGTCCTTCAGGTTGCGGATCATCTCGTTGATCGTGTCCTTGAGCGCCGCAACCTCGCCCTGGGCCTCGACCGTGATCGAGCGCGTCAGGTCGCCCTGCGTCACTGCCGTGGCCACCTCGGCGATCGCGCGCACCTGGGTCGTCAGGTTGGCCGCGAGTTGATTGACGTTCTCGGTCAGCCCCTTCCAAGTGCCGGCGGCGCCGGGCACCTTGGCCTGGCCGCCGAGCTTGCCCTCGACGCCGACCTCGCGCGCCACGCTGGTCACCTGGTCGGCGAAGGTTGCCAAGGTGTCGGTCATGCTGTTGATGGTCTCGGCCAGCGCGGCAATCTCGCCCTTGGCCTCGACGGTGAGCTTCTGCTTGAGGTCGCCATTGGCGACCGCCGTCACCACCTTCGCAATGCCGCGCACCTGGCCGGTCAGATTGCCCGCCATGAAATTCACGTTCTCGGTCAGGTCCTTCCAGGTGCCGGACACGTCGCGCACCTGGGCCTGCCCGCCCAGCCGGCCTTCGGTGCCGACCTCGCGCGCGACCCGCGTAACTTCCGCCGCGAAGGAGGACAGCTGGTCCACCATGGTGTTGATGGTCGCCTTGAGTTCCAGGATCTCGCCCTTGACGTCGACCGTGATCTTCTCGGACAGGTCGCCGGCCGCCACCGCCTTGGTCACGTCGGCGATGTTGCGCACCTGCGAGGTGAGATTCGAGGCCATCAGGTTGACCGAGTCGGTCAGGTCCTTCCAGGTGCCGGCCACGCCCTGCACRTCGGCYTGGCCRCCGAGSWTSCCYTCRGTGCCMACCTCSMGCGCCACGCGCGTCACCTCGGCGGCGAAKGARCGCARYTGGTCGACCATKGTGTTGAYGGTGTTCTTGAGCTCCGAGATCTCGCCCTTSACGTCCACCGTGATCTTCTTCGACAGGTCGCCGGCGGCGACCGCCGTCGTCACCTCGGCGATGTTGCGCACCTGCGAAGTGAGGTTGCCGGCCATGAAGTTGACCGACTCCGTCAGGTCCTTCCAGGTGCCGGCGACGCCCTGCACGTCGGCCTGGCCGCCCAGGATCCCTTCGGTGCCCACCTCGCGGGCCACCCGCGTCACTTCGGCGGCGAAGGAGCGCAACTGGTCGACCATGGTGTTGACCGTGTTCTTCAGTTCCAGGATCTCGCCCTTGACGTCGACGGTGATCTTCTTGGACAGATCGCCGGCCGCCACGGCCTTGGTCACGTCGGCGATGTTCCGGACCTGCGACGTGAGGTTCGACGCCATCGAATTGACGGACTCCGTCAAGTCCTTCCAGGTGCCCGCGACGCCCTGCACGTCGGCCTGCCCGCCGAGCTTGCCTTCGGTGCCGACCTCGCGCGCCACCCGCGTGACCTCGGCGGCGAACGACGACAGCTGGTCCACCATCGTGTTGATGGTGTTGGTGAGTTCGAGAATCTCGCCCTTGGTGTCGACCGAGATCTTCTTCGAC
>NZ_JBFUIU010000961.1:0-3111 GCF_056401695.1 Variovorax sp. P4_D9 | reverse complement strand
CCGCGGCGTGCGCTCGTGCAGCAGCGACGCGTGCGCCTGCACCAACGGGGCGCTGCCGAACCAGCGGCGCGGCGCGCCGTCGCACACCGCGTTGCACAGGGCCACCAGGGACATGCCCTGGTGGTGCGCCATCACATTGCGCACCACGGTGAAGGGCTGGCCGTCGGTCTGGCGCGAGACCGTGAAGTCGACCGCGTCATAGAAGCCGAACTCGCCGCGGGCGCCGAGCGATTCGAGCTGCAGCAGGTTGGCGATGGCGTCGACCGGCGCGATCGCTGCCGCCATCGCACTCGCATAGGGCGCCACCACGCGATCGGCCGGCGGCGTGCGGCGCAGCGCGAGCCGCGGCACGCCGAAGGGCGAGTACTGGTAGGCCAGCGAATGGTCCTGCGCGAAATAGGCGGATTCGGAGATGCCCCAGGGCAGGTTCTGTGCGCTGCCGAAGGCTTGCTGCTCGCCRATCGCGGCGCGCATCGCGACCTCGAGCAGGCCGCCCACCGGCTCGGCCATGACCAGCGTCGGCATCAGGTACTCGAACATCGATCCCGACCAGGACTTGAGGCCGGGCCGCACGCCGACCGACAGGAAGGGGCGGCCCAGCGCCATCCAGTGGCGCCGCGGCGCGTCGCCCTTGGCGATCGCGAGGAAGCTCAGAAGACGGGACTCCGAGGCCAGCAGGTCGTAGTAGCTGGCGTCGAGCAGGTTGTCGTCGACCCTGAGGCCGATATGGAACAGGTGGCGCTTGCTGTCGTAGAGGCCGCTGAAGTCCATCCCGGCACAGAGGGTCTCGCAGCGCTGGGCGAGCGTTTCGAGCCGGATCGCGGCGTCTTCGTCAGCCATGGAAGCAAAGCTGCGGCAGGCCTGCGCCACCGCGACCAGATGCCCCGCGAGGTTGCCGCTGTCGACGCTGGACACATAGGCCGGCGGCAGCCGCTGCAGGGACCGGGTGTCGTACCAGTTGTAGAGATGGCCGTCGTGCTTGTCGAGCCGGTCGATGGCGTCGAGCGTGGCGCCGAGCCGCTCTGCCAGCGCGGGCGTATCCACCCAGCCGAATTCGTGGGCGCAGCAGCAGGCCAGCAGGTACATGCCGATGTTGGTCGGCGAGGTGCGGTGGGCCAGCGTCGGCTCGGGCTCGAACTGCAGGTTGTCGGGCGGCAGGTGGTTGTCGTCGGGCCCGACCACGTGTTCGAAGAAGCGCCAGTTGTCCCGTGCCAGCGTCTCGAGATAGCGCTGCTGCCCGGTGTCGAGTTCGTTTTCGGGCCCGGTCGGCGTGCGGCTGCTCCACCAGGCCGCGACCGGTGCCACGGCCCACAGCATGAAGAGCGCGGCGCCGAGCCAGGGGTGCGGGCTCCAGAGCGATGCCAGGGCGAGCGCGAGGCAGGCCGCGCTGGTGAATGCCGAGCCGCGCACGAAGTCGCCCAGTGCATAGCGCGCCTGCGCCTGGGCCTGGGCGGCCGTGGTCCATTCGAGCAGGTGCCGGCGGCTGGCCAGCAGTCGCCAGATGGCCCGTGCGCTGGCATCGAGCAGCAGGCGGGCCTGCGCCGCCAGCTGGACGAACTGCCAGGCCGCGCCGGCCATCGCGCGCAGCAGTTCGGTGGCGCCGACGTCGAAGAAGTGCGGCAGCTGGATCGATCGTCGCGTCGGCACCAGACCCGCCAGCGCGCCGAGGAGCGGGCCGAGCACGAGGGCCGCGGTGACGGCGGCGAAGGCCCAGGCCAGCGGCAGCGAATCCGTGAAGACGACCCAGGCGAGCAGCACGGCCGAGGCCGGCACCACCAGCGTCCGTCGCAGGTTGTCGCTCATCTTCCAGAGACCGAGCGCATCGATTCCGAAGCGTCGCGCGCGCAGCATCAGCGGCAGCAGCTGCCAGTCGCCGCGGGCCCAGCGATGCATCCGCGAGGCGGCGACGTCGGCGTGGTGCGGATGGTCCTCGATCAGTACCAGGTCGCTCACCACGGCGCAGCGCGCCACCGCGCCTTCGAGCAGGTCGTGGCTCAGCACCGCGCCCTCGGGCAGCCGGCGATCGAGCGTGGCGTGCATCGCCTGGACGTCGAGCAGGCCCTTGCCGGTGAAGGAGCCGGTGCTGAAGACATCCTGGTAGATGTCGGAGGCGCTGTTGCTGTAGGGGTCGAGCCCGCACTGGCCGGCGAACATCCAGTGGAACAGGGAACGCTCTTGGCGCTCCGGGAACGGCGTGACGATACGGGGCTGGAATACCCCAAAGCCGGCCGTCACTCGGCCGCCGACGGCATCGACGTGCGGCGCATTCAGGGGGTGCGCCGCCACCGCGACCAGCTCGCGCAGCGTGCCCGGCGGCATCCCGGTGTCGCTGTCGAGCGTCATCACGTAGGGAATGCGGGCCGCCAGCCGGGCGCCGTTGGCCGCCGGCAGGAAGCCGCTGGCATCTCCAGTGGCCAGCAGGCGCAGCACCATCTCGAGCTTGCCGCGCTTGCGCTCCCAGCCCATCCAGCGGTGCTCGGTCTCGGACCAGGTGCGCGGCCGGTGCAGCAGCAGGAAGCGCGGGGTGGCGCCGGCTGCAGGGTAACGGTCGTTGAGGGCGCCGATCCGGCGCTGGGCATCGTCCAGCAGCAGCGAATCGCCGGGCATCGAGACCAGGTCGGCATCGCCCCAGTCGGTCAGCAGGGCGAACTGGGCCTGGTCCTCGCGGTTCGCGAGCCAGTGCAGTTCGAGCCGGTGCGCCAGCTGGGCATTGGCCTCGATCGAATTCAGCATCGACGGCATCACCACCAGCACGCGGTGCGCTGCCGGAATGCCCTCGGCGAACTCGAGCCGAGGCAAGGCCTGTACGCGGGTCGATTCGGCGACGATGCGATGCACCAGCGCGATCACCGTTTCGGAAAGCGGCCAGGCGAGCAGCACCAGAGCCACCAGCGAGGGCCATCGAGGGTCGGGCCAGCCGCTTCGGTCCAGGCCATGCACCACGGCCGCCAGCAGCAGCGCCGTGCCGACGGTGATGGCCGTCACATAGAGTGCAAGGCGCCAATGGCGGGGCAGTCGGCGGCGCCGCACCGCCGCGGCCGTGCCATCGCCGCGCGCCGGTGCCAGCGCGGCGAGCAGGCCGGCGCGGCCTTCGTCGAAGAGGTGGTAGCC
>NZ_JBFUIU010000960.1:0-3111 GCF_056401695.1 Variovorax sp. P4_D9 | reverse complement strand
GTGCGGAAGACCCAGCTTTACTACACTTCACGTCTACGGCGCCGCGCAGTCGAACGCGCGCAGGGCCGATGTCGATCTCGATCACGCTTTGCGAAGCTCGGTTCGTGGGCAGCGCCTTTGAAACGGCCGGCGTCACGATCAGGCGATCCTGCTCATGCTGGTGCGATTTCGGCAGAGGGCCTTGAGACCACTCTTACAGACGGTGCCCCATCGGTCGCGCACATGGGTGTAGATGCCGGTGGCGTAGGTGCGCCGGCGCGGATCAACCCGGGCATTCCAGAGATGGCGGGATGCGTCCACCGACATCATGTCGGCCGACGCCTTGTCGCCGTCGCCCCAGAGCGCCGCAATCGGGATCCGGCTCTGAAACTCGGCCACGCGTCAATGAGCGCGTGGCCCGTCGATATTGCTACTTTCGGCCTTGCCGCCTTTCCAGCAGCTGCACAAGCAAATGCCAGCTGCCCCAACCGAGCGCCACCATGGCGAGCCCGAAGATCGAATAGGAAATGCGCCAGTCGATGTCCTTGGTCATCATGCTGAACTCGGACATGCCGCCGATACTGGCAATCAGGTTGAGCGGCAGGAAGATGATGCTGATCAGGGTCAGCTTCTTGAGCAGGACACTGACGTTGTTGTTGATGATTGTGCCGCGGGCATCCATCAGGCCCGAGACGACATCGCTGTAGATGCGCGCCTGCCGCGCGCACTGCTGGTTATCGACGGCGATGTCGTGCAGCCTGTCGACCTGCTCGGCGTTCAGTCCGAGTCGCTGCGCGTGGGTGTGCAGCTTGGCCAGCACCCCGCTGTTGGCCTCGATCGCGTTGATGTAGTAGATGAGGCTTTCGCCGAGCGCCAGCATCTGCAGGAGGTACTGGTTCTCCATCGAACCCGTGATCTTCGAGCCGAGCTCCACCGTGAGTTGCTTGATCGCCTTCAGGTGACCGAGATAGTGGTGCACCGTATGGTTCAGCAGCTTCAGCAGAATATCCATCGAGGTGTCGCAGCGCCGGAACTCGCGCCCCGTGAAGGACGGCGCGTCTTCGCCGAGGATGACAATCAGCCGGCCCTGGTGCAAGAAGAGCCCCATGGAGCCGACATCGAAGCGCAGTTGTTCTTGCACGGAGACGTTCTTCGGCTGCTTCCAGATGATGGAGACGCAGTCGGCCGAGAACTCCACGCGCGAGATCTCGTCGGCGTCGAGCGCCGACTCCAGATCGTGCGGGTCCAGCGACAGGTTCTCGATGACCTCGCGCTTCTCGTCTGCATCCGGGGCGGTGTAGAGAACGATATCAACGCGCTCGCCGGTAGCGGCCGAGACGACCGACCCCTCCGAAAGTGCGAAAGCGGCCTTCATGATGTCCTTCCTGCGTGTGTTCGTGTGACGGTGCGCCACCGCAGTCTTTTGAATGCCGTGGCGGAACGAGCTGTTTTCCCGGCAGATCCGAGTCGTTGAGCCGCCGGCATAGGATGCCTTCGCGGCAGCGTTGCCCTTCGCCCGCGCCTCAGCGCGCTCTTGCTTCTTGGCCAGTCTCAGTTTCGCCTCGAGATATTCATCCTCTGCGCGAATGCCTGCCAATGGCTCCGGATCCCATTGTTCCTCTTTCGGCTCGTCTGCCAGGGCATCAAGGACTTCCTTCCCGGCTGCGACAGGCTACCGGGAGCGAAGTGGCGATTGCCGCAGCGCTCTACTCATCTCTTGAGTACGGGCCGCTCGGGCGGGGGAAGCACCTTGCGGATCTCCACCTCCAATGCCTTGGCGTATACCTCGGTATCCTTTTTGTTTGGGTGCATCCTCCCATCAAAATCGCCTTGCTGTCGCAGGGCCTCTCGGCAGCAACGTAGTACGGCGCGGCACTGCAATAGCCATGTCTTGAGAACTTCCTGCCCAAGCCTGAGACGAACCGCCAGCGATTCTGATTGGCCAACAGCTTCACCTCGCCGTTCAAAAGGTCGCCCATCGATGGCGTCGTCCTTGCTGACGCTCCAGAAATTGAACGACTTGAACACGCCGCACCCTTGAGCCGGGAGGCCGCTCGCAGCGGCCGCCATCAGGAGCACCCACCAGCTGGTCGAAATAGCTGAGCTCAGGCCACCGCCTTTGCCGCGACGTCAGGGTCTGACTGGCAAGCAATGACGAGTGTCAGCGTTGGACAGGAGGTGAGGACCGCTGAACGCCGAAGCGCTCGGCCTCCTCGGCCAGCAGATACTGGTCGATGGCAAGGTTGGACGGTCTCGAGATTGGAGAGGTACTCGCAGCAGCACGCCAGGAATTGCAGTGCGCGCAGGCAGTTATGCGTCCCCTGCCGTCCTTCTCGAAGCAGCCCCGCGCTGGCGCCGACTGCCACATCCGAACGCGATCTCGGCGCCGCTGCTTGTGCGTCAGTGGCTTGCCATCGCGCCCGCCGGCTCGGAGAATTCACCTTGCACGACACACTGGCTGCGTGCGGATGTGATGAACCTCGACCCTGTCCCTCCCGTCGCGCTGGTGGTAGACGACGAGCCGGCGTCCCGCCTGATGGTGAAGCTGTCACTGGAAAGCCTCGGCTGCGCTCCGGTCCTGGAGGCCGCCGACGGAATCGCGGCGCAGGAGGTTCTGCGCGAGCACCCGGACGTCGCCCTGGTGCTGACGGACATCATGATGCCGCGGATGGACGGCCTGGAACTGCTGCGCTGGGGACGCCAGGCAGTGCCGGACGCCATGTGGATCGTCCTTTCGGGGCTGGAGACCTTCGACTCGGCGGTGGCCGCGATCCGGCTGGGGGCGTTCGACTTCCTGCCGAAGTCGCCTCACACGGAAGAGATGGGGGTCGCGGTGCGCAATGCGCTCGAGCGGCGGCAACTGCTGGCTGACCGCCAGCAGCTGCACCGGGAGCTGCAGCGCAAGGTCCTCGAACTCGAGCAGACCTCCGAAGTGTTGCGCCGCGATCTCGAGCGCGCGGAGGTCATCCAGCGCGCCTTGCTGCCGCGCAGCCCACCCCCGATGGAGGGCTATTGCATCCAGGCGGTCTACCGGCCGGGGCAGCATGTGGGAGGCGACCTCTACGACGTGGTCCGGCTGGGCGAGCAGCACCTCGCCTTCTACCTGGCCGACGCCACCGGCCACGGGGTGAC
>NZ_JBFUIU010000959.1:0-3113 GCF_056401695.1 Variovorax sp. P4_D9 | reverse complement strand
TGTATGGTGAGCGAGCCTTCATACCTCCACGACTGCGCCGCGCGCCTGCTGTGCCTGCAGACCCTGTGGCTGAAAGACAAGGGTGCTCCCCACACCGCCGAAGCCGCGATGTGCAAATGGTGGGCGCCCAAGCTGGCCTACGACACCATTCACCAGTGCCTGCTGATGTTCGGCCATGGCGGCTACGACCGCGGCGTGATGGAACAGCGTCTGCGCGACGTGCTCGGCTTCCAGATCGGCGACGGCACCGCGCAGATCATGAAGACCATCGTGGCGCGCACCCGCGCCGGCCGCGACGCCGTGCCGGCCTGAGCCCCCCCGCAACAACAGAGAAGCAGGAGACAAGACCATGGAATTCGATGCCGTATTGCTGCCGCCGCGCCGCGCGCGAATGGTGGCGCAGGGCCTGTGGCATGAGCGCACCATCAACGACGAGCTCGACGCCTGCGTGGCGGCCTTTCCCGACAAGCTTGCGCTGACCGCCTTGCAAGTGGAGGAGGGCGTCACCATCCGCTTCACCTATCGCGAGATGGCGCGCATGGCCGATCGGATCGCGGTGGGGCTGTCGCGCCTGGGCGTGGGCCGCAATGACGTGGTGGCCTGCCAGTTGCCCAACTGGTGGCACTTCACGCTGGTCTATCTGGCCTGCTCGCGCATCGGCGCCGTGATGAACCCGCTGATGCACATCTTCCGCGAGCGCGAGCTGTCGTTCATGCTCAAACACGGCGAAGCCAAGGTCGTGATCGTGCCGAAGACCTTTCGCGGCTTCGACTTCGAGCGGATGGTGAGCGACCTGCAACCGGCCTTGCCCGACCTGAAGCAGATCGTGGTGGTCGGCGGCGCGGGACCCAACAGCTTCGAGGCCCTGCTCAGTGGTCCGGCCTGGGAGGCGGAACCCGACGCCCAGGACATCCTCACGCGCAGCCGGCCGGGCCCGGATGACGTGACGCAGATGATCTACACCTCGGGCACCACCGGCGAGCCCAAGGGCGTGATGCACTCGGCCAACACCACGATGGCCAACATCATTCCCTACGCGCAGCGCCTGCGCCTGGGCGCCGACGACGTGGTGCTGATGGCCTCGCCGATGGCGCACCAGACCGGCTTCATGTATGGCCTCATGATGCCGATCATGCTGAAGGCCAGCGCGGTGCTGCAGGACATCTGGGAGCCGAAGCAGGCGATCGAATTGATCAGGGCCGAGGGAGCCACTTTCACGATGGCCTCCACGCCGTTCCTGACGGACCTTGCCAGGAACGTCGCCGAAACCGGCCGGGAGGTGCCGAGCCTGCGGACCTTCCTGTGCGCGGGCGCGCCGATTCCAGGCCCGCTGGTGGAGCAGGCGCGCCAGGTCCTGGGCACCAAGATCGTGTCGGCCTGGGGCATGACCGAGAACGGGGCCGTCACGCTGATCCATCTGGACGACGACGACCAGCGCGCGGTCACGACCGATGGGCTGGCGCTTCCCGGCGTCGAGCTCAAGGTGGTTGACGAGCGCGACCAGGTGCTGCCGCCCGATCAGCCCGGCAGGCTGCTGGTGCGCTCGTGTTCGAACTTCGGCGGCTATCTGCGGCGTTCGCATCTCAACGGCACCAACGCCGACGACTGGTTCGATACCGGCGACTTGGCACGCATCGATGCGCAGGGCTACATCCGCATCACCGGCCGCAGCAAGGACGTGATCATTCGCGGCGGCGAGAACATCCCGGTGGTCGAGATCGAGTCGCTGCTGTACCGGCATCCTGACGTTGCCATGGCCGCCATCGTGGCCTACCCCGACGAGCGCCTTGGCGAGCGGGCCTGCGCGGTGGTGGTGCCCCGACCGGGCCGCAGCGTCGACCTGCCCTCGATCGTGCAGTTCCTGAAAGGGCAGAAGGTGGCGATCCAGTACATCCCGGAGCGTCTGGTCGTGCGCGACGCGATGCCCACCACGCCGTCCGGAAAGATCCAGAAGTTCAAGCTGCGCGACCTGCTGCGCGAGAGCGCAGCCTGAACGGCAATGCCCCACGCCTTTCCTCACATCCAAGGAGACAAATCCATGTTCGCTCATACCGCAAGGGCCGCACGCCGGGGCCTGGCGCTCGCCGCTTTCGCACTGCTGGGAGTCGCCTGTTCCACGCAGGCGCAGACGCCCGCCAACTGGCCCACGAGACCCGTCCGCATCGTCGTCGGTTTCGCGCCGGGCGGCAGCACCGACGTGATGGCGCGCATCTTGTCGCAAGCCCTCACGGAATCGCTGGGCCAGCCGGTCATCATCGACAACAAGCCGGGTGCAAGCGGCAATATCGCGGCCTCGGAGGTGGTGCGTGCCGCGCCGGACGGCCAGACTTTCCTGATCGCACCGACCTCGGTGGAAACGGCCAATCCCTCGCTGTTCAAGTCGAACCTCCTCCCTTCGCGCGACCTGACGCCGGTGGCCAGTGTCGGGCGCACCCAGATGTACCTGGTCGCGAAGCCCCGGATGGCCGCCAAGGACGTTCGGGAACTGGTGGCACAGGCCAAGGCCAAGCCGGGCACGCTGTCCTACGCTTCTGCCGGTCCCGGCACGCCGCCGCACCTCGCCTGCGAACTCTTTAAGCAGGCCACCGGCACCTCCATCACGCACATCCCGTATCGCGGGGCGGCCCCTGCGCTGCAGGACGTGCTGTCGGGTCAGGCCGACTTCGTCTGCGACCCGGGCATCGCGTTCCCGCACATCCGCACCGGCAAGGTCAAGCTGCTGGGCATCGTGAGCACCCATCGCTCGCCGTTCTTCCCCGAGGTTCCGACAGTGGGCGAGCAGGGCTTTCCCGGCGCCAACCTCGACATCTGGTTCGGCATGWGGGCACCCAACGGGACCTCTCCCGACATCGTGGCCCGCATGAACCGCGAACTGGGCAAGGCATTGGCTCAGGCGRCCGTGAAGGCGCGCTATGGTGATCTCGGTGCCGAATCGATCGCGATGGACACGGCGGACTTCCGCAAGCTGCTGGTCAATGAGACGGCGCAGTTGTCCACCCTGATCAAGGATCAGAAGATCAGCGTGGATTGAAGCGGGGCTGCCATGCAAACACAACCCATCCTGGTGGAGTCGCACGGCCGGGTCAGCGTGATCACGCTGAACAGGCCGCGGC
>NZ_JBFUIU010000958.1:0-3120 GCF_056401695.1 Variovorax sp. P4_D9 | reverse complement strand
CTTGACGGCCTCGCCGCTGACGATCATGTTGAGCGCGGTCTCGACGCCCAGCACGCGCGGCAGGCGCTGCGTGCCGCCGGCGCCGGGCAAGAGGCCCAGCTTGACTTCGGGCAATGCGATGCTGGTGCCAGGCGCCGCCACGCGGTAGTGGCAGCCCAGGGCCAGCTCGAGGCCGCCGCCCATGCAGACGGAATGGATCGCCGCCACGATTGGCTTGGTCGAGGCTTCGAGCGCGAGGATGACGCTCAGAAGGTTGGGTTCCTGCAGCGCCTTCGGCGTGCCGAATTCCTTGATGTCGGCGCCGCCCGAGAAGGCCTTGCCCTCGCCCGTGATGACGATCGACTTGACGGCCGGGTCGTCGATGGCCTTGGCGAGCCCGTCGGTGATGCCTACCCGGGTCGAGAAGCCGAGGCCGTTGACCGGGGGATTGTTCAGGGTGATCACGGCGACGTCGCCGAGCACTTTGTATTCAGCCGTCATGCTGCGTTCCTTTGGGATGGGAGAGGATCGAAAAAACCGGGCCCTCGCACAAAAAGCACGAGTGTTCTTTTTTAGCGGATTCTMGGCGTTTCGAGCGCCCGGGCAACCGCGCCCAGTCGCTGCCGGGACAACCCGGCTGGGGTGGCCGCCGCCGGGCCGCCCCAAGGCGGCCGCGCTCCCCCTCGGGGCGGGGCGAAGCACACGGAGTGGCGAGCCTTGGGGGCCATTAAACCTCCAGCCATTCCTTCCGGGTAGWCGCATCGGCCCTGAGACTGTTGGGCGTGCCGTCGAAGACGATGCTGCCGTGCCCCATCACCAGCGCGCGGTCGGAAATCTGCATCGCGATGGTCAGCTTCTGCTCGATCAGCAGCACCGAGATGCCCTTGTCCTTGAGGGTCCGCAGGTACTGGCCGACCAGCTCAACGATCTTCGGTGCGAGGCCTTCGGTGGGCTCGTCGATGATGATCAGGTCGGGGTCGCCCATCAGGGTGCGGCAGAGCGTCAGCATCTGCTGCTCGCCGCCCGACAGCACCCCGGCCTCTGTGTGCTGGCGCTCCTTGAGCCGCGRGAACATGCCGTACATGTCGTCGAAGGACCAGCGGCTGCCCTTGCCCTTGCCCTTCTGCCCCAGCAGCAAGTTCTGGTGCACCGTCAGCTTCGGGAAGATGTCGCGGTTCTCGGGTACGTAGCCGATGCCCRGGTGGGCAATCTCGTAGGCTTTTCGGCGGAGGATGTCCTGCTCCTTCCAGCGAAGCGTACCTTCGGCGTGCACCAGCCCCATGATCGCCTTGGCGGTGGTGGAGCGGCCGGACCCGTTGCGGCCCAGCAAGGCCACGATTTCACCGGGGCCGAGGTCAAACGAAACACCATGCAACACATGGCTCTTGCCGTAATAGGCGTGGATGTCTTGAAGCTTGAGCATGTCAGTGTCCTGCGCCCTGGGCATCGGCGACCGATGAGCCGAGGTAGGCTTCCTGGACGCGCGGATTGGCGCGCACCGCGGCCGGCGTGTCGAAGGCGATCACCTCGCCATAGACCACCACCGCGATCTTGTCGGCGAGGCCGAACACCACGCCCATGTCGTGCTCGACCGTGAGCAGCGTCTTGCCCACGGTGACCTGCTTGATCAAGGCGATGAAATGCGCAGTCTCGGTCTTGCTCATGCCCGCCGTGGGCTCGTCGAGAAGAATCACGTTGGCACCGCCGGCGATGGTCACGCCGATTTCCAGTGCACGCTGCTCGGCGTAGGTGAGGTTGACCGCCAGCACGTCGCGCTTCTTGTCGAGGCCGACCTGATGAACCAGTTCTTCGGTGCGCTCGTTGGCGTCGTCGAGCTTCGAAAGAAAGCGCAGGAAGCTGTAGCGGTAGCCCAGGCTCCACAGCACCCCGCAGCGCAGGTTCTCGAAGACGCTGAGTTTCGGGAAGATATTGGTGATCTGGAAGCTGCGCGACAGCCCCAGCCGATTGATCTCGAAGGGCTTCATGCCGTCGATGCGTTGCCCGTTCAGCAGCACCTCGCCGCTGGTGGGCGCGAGCCGTCCGCTGATCAGGTTGAACAGCGTCGACTTGCCGGCGCCGTTGGGCCCGATGATCGCGACGCGATCGCCGGCCTTCACCGCGAGGTCGACACCGCGGATGATGTCGGTCTTGCCGAAGCTCTTTCGCAAGCCCTTGAGTTCGAGTGCGCAACCCGCCGTTGTCTGCGTCTGGCTCATTGGGTACCTCCGCGCAGCAGCGCTCTCGCCTTGGGAACGGCCCGGCCGCTCATGCAACCGCCCGTCGTTTGATTTCGGCTTCGATCTGCTCCTGCGCCTGACTCCAGGCACGGGCGAAACGCCGACGCACCCATTCCAGCAAGATCAAGCCCACGAGCGCCACCGCGGCAGCGCCAAGCCAACTGCCGGCGCTGGCCGTGTTCAGCGCGAGTCCGGCGAATGGCACCTCCGGCCCCAGCGCCGCGTTCAACTGGATGTGATAGACCATTTCCACCAGCGCTGCGGCCCCTACCACCAGCAAGGCGCCGGTGGCGACGAGTCCGGCGTAGAGCGCCCAGAAGGGCTTGAACAGGCCGAACTTCGCGACCCGCAGGTTCATCATGACCAGGCTGGCGACACCACCCGGCGCGAACATGACCATGAAGAGGAAGACCAGGCCCAGATAGAGCAACCAGGCCTTGGTGAGCTCGGACAGCATGACCGACGCGAACACGAGCAGCACCGCGCCGATGATGGGGCCGAAGAAGAAGCCGGCCCCGCCGAGGAAGGTGAACAGCAGGTAGCCTCCGGAACGCACGCCGCTGAGGCTGTCGCTGGCATTCACGATCTCGAAGTTGATGGCCGACAAGCCGCCGCCGATGCCGGCGAAGAAGCCGGCGATGATGAAGGCGAAATAGCGCACGCGCTGGGTGTTGTAGCCGATGAATTCGACCCGCTCCGGGTTGTCGCGCACCGCGTTCAGGATCCGCCCCAGCGGTGTGCCCGTGAAGGCGAACATCAGCGCCGTGCAGACGAAGCAGTAGGCAGCGATCAGGTAGTACACCTGCAGTTGGGGTCCGAAGGTCAATCCCAGAAACGTGGTCCCGTAGACCCGGTTGGTCGTCACGCCGCCTTCGCCACCGAAGAATCCCGGAAACATGAGAGC